>PYER01000184.1 GCA_003017855.1 filamentous cyanobacterium CCT1 | reverse complement strand
CCCTGGTACTGCCCGCCCTGAGCCGCATTTTTGTGGATGCAGTGCTGCTGGAGGGACGGGTTGAGTGGCTACCCTACCTGCTAGCCGGACTGCTGCTGACGGCGGCGGTGCAGGGCTGGCTGACGGCGCTGCAGCTCAGGTATTTGCGATCGCTGCAAATCAAGCTCGCCGTTGGCACCACCAGCCGCTTTGTCTGGCACGTGCTGCGGCTGCCCGTGGGCTTCTACGCCCAGCGCTTTGCAGGCGAAATTGCCAGCCGCATTCGCCTCAACGACGAGGTTGCCACCGTGCTCTCGGGCCGCCTCACCAGCACCCTGATCAGCCTGGTGCTGGTGCTGTTCTACGCCCTGGCGATGGCCCAGTACGACTTGCTGCTCACCGCGATCGCCGTGGGGTTTGCCGCCATCAACGTTGCCACGCTGCAGTGGATCGCCCGCCAGCGAGTCGATGCCAATTTACGCCTCTCCCAGGAGACGGGCAAGGCGGCGGGGATCGCGATCGCCGGGCTGCAAACTATAGAAACCCTCAAAGCCTCGGGGCTAGAATCTGACTTTTTTGCCCGCTGGGCCGGCTACTACGCCAAATCAATCAACGCCCAGCAAGACCTCGGCCTCACCAACCAAACCCTCGGCCTGCTGCCCGGCTTGCTCTCGGCCCTCTCCAGCCTCGCCCTGCTCGTCGTAGGCGGCTGGCGCGTCATCAACGGCGACCTCACCATCGGCATGCTGGTCGCCTTTCAGCTCCTCATGGTCAGCTTCCAGCGCCCGGTGAATAATCTGGTCCGCTTCGCCAGCACCCTGCAAACCCTCCAGGGGAATTTAACTAGGCTCGATGACGTGCTAGGAAACTCTGTGGATCAGCAGCTCTTAAGTGATAAGGAAATGAGGGGATGGGGAGATGGGGGGATGGAGAATTTTGGATTTTGAATTGGGTAAAGTTCTGACCCTGACCCACCTCACTTACCTCATCCCCTCACCTTCCTCATCGTCTCACCTCCTCCCCCACGCCAATCTCCCCATAAAACTCCAGCAGCAGCTTCGCCAGCGCCCGGTTGGTGTAGCGGCCCATGGCGCGGTGGTAGCCTGCCTCGGCTAATTCCTGTCGACGAGTAGGATTCTCGATTAAAAGGCGCAGGTGCTCGGCCAGGGCGGGGGCGTTGCCTTCGGGAAACACGAGCCCGGCCCGGTCAATAACGTTAGGAATTTCGCCGGAGTCGGAGCCGATGACTGGAACGGCGCAGGCCATGGCTTCAATTAGTACGTGGCCGAACTGTTCTTTCCAGCCGGTGGCAGTGAGGGTTTTGAACTGATGGGTGGTTTCGGAGGGCAGCACCAGGGTGTGCATCAGGTTGATGTAGTGGGGCACCTGGTCGTGGGGGATGTCGGTGACCCAGCGCAGGCGATCGCCAATCCCCAGCCCATCGGCCTTAGACTGAATGCGATCGCGCAGTTCGCCCCGGCCCACCAGCAGCCAGACCCAGGGCTGAGGCAGATCGCGCAGCGTTGCCAAGGCATCGCCAAGGGTGAGCAGCCCTTTTTCTTCGACAAAGCGGCCGCAGTAGCCGACCACAAAGGCATCGGCGGGAATGTCGAGGGAGGCTGCTAGCTCGGGCCGGGGCTGGGGGCGAAAGAGGGTTTCATTCACACCGAGCTGGGGCATGACTCGGTAGGGACCAGTGTAGTTGCGTTGGCCAAAGGCCCGCCCGATAGGGCAATCGCGCAAAATATCGGCCCCATCCTGGTTGCCCACTACCAGCCCGTGGGTGTGGCGCAGGTTATAGGCTTCCAGGGCCGCGATCGGAAACTTGAGCCGGTAGGGCAAATTCCACCAGGTAAAAAAGATATTTTTGGCCCCCAGACCCAGCAGTCGGTTGATGGTGATGGTTTGGGCATAGGCCAGCGCCCTGGAGCCCTGCTCGACCTGAATCACCTGAGGCCGAAATTGCCGCAGCAGCTGCACCAGGTCGGGGCCAAAGGTGAGCAAGCCCTGGTTGTTTTGGCTCAGGTTGCCTAGGGGCTGCACCCGAAAGTTGCCCTCTTGAAGCGGTTCGGAGACGATCAGCCGGTTTTGCACACCGCCGGGCTGCCAGTGCCGGGGTACCCCCACCACCACCTCGATATCGGGGGAAAGCTGGGCCAGGGCGCGCAGCTTTTCGCGGTTGAGGTCAACGATGTAGGTGTGGCTGATGACAAGCACGCGCATGGCCAGCGGCACTCCAGGCGAGGGGCGATTTTAGGTTGCCCAGGGGACGGAAGTGAGCAGCCAAGGAAGGCGTTTTAGATTTTGAATTGGCGGTTTTGGATTGGCGATTCTGAATATATAACTTGTCCAAGGGGAGAAATCTAAAATCCAAAATCCAAAATCGGCTCAGGTTTTGGCTGGTCGGTACTCAAAGCAGGCTCGCACCATGCCGTGGTCGGAGGATCCGTCCGTCTGATGATCGTCGTGGTTGAGGTGGTCGTTAACGATATCCATGCCTTTAAAGGCCCACTGGCGCTTGCGGGAGTTGTCATAAAATTCCTGCGATACCAAAATGTGGTCGAGGGATTCGCGCAGATTTTGGTAAATATGGGTGTAGTAAACGTCGCGATCGCTGCGGTACTGTTGCAGCCGACTAACGGCGTAGAGGGCCGTATCGCTGCCCCCCTGGTCGAGGCCGCTGAGGATATAGTTGGGCTGCCCGGTGAGAATGTTGAGGGTGTTGCTGGTGTGGCCGTCGTTGAGGTCGCCCAAGACCACGACCGCCTCGTCGGTGTTTTTGAGCACGTCGGTCAGCATCAGGCGCAGGGCGGTGGCCTCGGCGGTGCGGCGAATGGTCGATAGGGCACTGCCCAGGGCGTCACCGTGGCGGCTGTAATAGTCTTTGTCATCGCGGTACCAGCCCTCGGTATAGATCGCCGTGGGGGCCTTAGATTTGAAATGGGCGACGTAGACAGCGATCGGTGCCCCGTTTGAGCGTGGGCGCACCTTGAAGTGCAGCACTGGTCTAGAAAAGCCGTCGATTCTCACAGCGACATCGGGCGTTTGGGGGTCGCCGCCGCCGCTCTGGAGGCGAAACTTGGGGGGAAAGCGATCGATCCACTCCGGCTCACCCACCAAAATATCTTTTTTAACCGCGCCAGCGCAGACAATCTTTTGCCCCGTCTGCCCCGACGGCACCAGCAGGGCGTAGTCGGCCAGATCGGGGTGGTCAAACACCGCCTGCAGCGCGTCCTGGTGCCACAGCTCCTGAAATCCCCACAGGTCGGACGGGTGCTGCAAAATGGTGCGGCGCAGCCACTCTAGCTTGCGATCGTAGGCGGCCTCATCCCAGCCGTTGGCGTCCCTGTACATCCGCAGCCCCGGCAAATTGAGGTTGTAGAGATTGAGGGTTGAGACGGCAAACTGAGTTCGTCTGGCCATAACCGCTATCTCGCTGTGGAAGTGCCAAGTATTATCTTCATCAAGGCTAACTTCACCGCCAGCTTTGGCCCTTCCGGACACTGTGGCACGGTTCCCCTGTCTTACTCTGGCTCCATTTTTGCCTGTCTGTAGCGAATTGGCCCGCGGGCGTGCTTGGGGTCAACTACCTGGCCTTTTTGGGTGACTACGATGTGCCCTTCGGCCTCTAACTCTTGAGCGATCGCCCGTACAGTCGGCATAAGGCTGCGCCAATCCCCAGGACTCAGGATCCGGGCGACCTCGGAGGGACAAATGGTTTTGTCGGGGCCACGCTGGGCGACCAAATCGAGCAGGGTCGCCCGAATGACGTCTTTGGCAAGGGTCATGCTTCTAGGGCAAGAATTCGCGCATCAGGGCGTTGACCTGCTGGGGCCGCTCTTGCTGCACCCAGTGGCTACACTGGGGAATGTAGCGCAGCCGTAGGTTGCTGACGTAGGCTTCGGTGCCAACGCTCAGTTCTTTCCCCAAAGCGGCATCGTCTTCACCCCAGATCAGCAGGGTTGGAACTTCGAGCACCCCCCACGACTGCTGCCACTGACCGCTCTGGGCAAAGGAGCGGTAGTAGTTGATCATGGCGGTGAGGGCACCGGGTTTGGCGGCGGCGGCCTTGTAGGCCTGGAGGTCGGCATCGCTGAAGGTGGTTTTGTCGATCGCCATCCCCCGCAGTATTTGCTCAATCATCCAGTAGTCGCTGGCCTGCAGCAGTAGTTCGGGCAGCAGCGGCAGCTGAAAGGCCGCAATATACCAACTCTTCAGGAGCTGCTGAGGGGTGCGCAGCCCCTCGGCGAACTTGGCCGGGTGGGGAATGTTCATCACAATCAGTGAGTGCAGGCATTCGGGATGGGCGTAGGCAAAGGCCCAGGCGATCGCGCCGCCCCAGTCATGACCCACCAGCACCATCTGGTCGTGCCCCAGCGCCGCCATTGCCCCCCGCACATCTTCGACCAAAACATCCAGGCGATACGCTTCGAGCCCTTCGGGTTTGTCGCTGTCGTTGTAGCCCCGCAGATCGAGGGCGACGCAGGTGTAGCGATCGGCGAAATAGTCCAGCTGGTGCCGCCACGAGTACCAAAATTCTGGAAAGCCGTGCAAAAAGAGCATCAGCGGCCCCTGCCCCCGGCTGACGTAGTGCAGGCGCACGCCGTTGGTGTCTAAAAACCCGTGCTGTGGACTGACTGCTGCCGTCATAGTCTTTCGTGGTGATAAGGATGTAGATCTATTTCAATTTAGCGGTTTAACCGCTGCGGCACTGGAGTCAGTAGCTCACCAACCCTACCAGGTGGGCTTAATAAGCCTGCGATAGCTGCTCATAAGGTGAAGCGCGATCGCGCTTTGGGGTAAGCCTGCAAGGGCCTAGCCCTGGTTTCGTTCCCTTTGGGGTGTTTTGGCTATGACCTCACCTGATGATTTGACTCTGCTGCAGTGGTTTGTTTCAGGCAACGCCACCCTGGAAGCAAACCAGTCTCTGCGGGTTCAACCCGCCAACAGCCTGCGTCAGCTCCTAGGTCGGAAAGGCAAGCTGCTGGCTACGGCCTACGATGCCGCGACGCCCCCCCGTATAGAGGTCCGTCGAAACACCGACTACACTGACCTCCTACACCAGATTTTGCTCGATTACCACTTCATGCCCATCGGTCAGGGGCTAGATAGTCAGGTGCTGTGCTACGCCCACTCCGTCATCCCCGTGGGCTACCGCATGAACTACACCGAGGCCCGTCAGCTCTGGAAACAGTGGTGGATACGCTCTAGCCGTCGGGGCAACCGAAACCTGCAGCTCGATTTGTTTGTGCTGACTCAAAACCAGTGGTACCCCATCCGCGACATTGCTATCAACAGCGGCACCCTCTACATTGAGACCCTGCGCGGCGAAACCGTCCACTACGGCGATGACATGGTGGTCTGGCTTGAAAAAGACTCGGCTGAAGCGGGCGAAGAAACCCGGTTTTGGGCCGTGAAGGCGCCGCAGTATCCATCGGTTACCCCGTCTGGGTCGGTAGACCCTGCTCCTGCAGAGACATCAGGCTCAACACCCCCAGCTCCGCCTATCAAGGTACCTGCTGCAGCCACCCCACTGCCGCCTTGTCCTCTGCCCCCCGGTCCTGCTGCATCCCCATCGACAGTCCAGCCTCCCACCCCCGCTAATCCAGCCCTGGCCTCGGTGGTGTGCACCCGCGAGGGCAAAGTCTACGTCAAGACCGCCGTGGGCGTGGTCGTGATTGAGGGCGATAACCTGAGGGCCTACAGCCTCGCGCCCCGCACTGCTGCCGCAAGGATCCGGCAGCAGTGCTAGACGAATAGCCGGGGGGGCAATAGCCACAGCAGCGTGCCGCGACCGTATTCGACCCGTGCCCAGGAGGCCACCTCAAACTCCAAACAGGCCATTGCTGCCGTCGGCATGTGCACTGAACCGCCGCCTATGAAGTAGGTAATAGCGTCAGACCAGGTGGGCTGGTGGCCGACCAGCATGAGCGAACCGTGGTGGTCAGGTACCCGATGCATGACCTCTAGTACCTGCTCGATCGCGGCTTCGTAAAGATCGTCGGTGACCTCGATTGGGCATTTCCAGCCGCCCGCCTCTGCGGCGAGTTCTAGGGTAGTGCGAGCGCGCACTGCCGAGGAGGTAATCGCTAAATCAGGTACTTTACCCGCCGCCGCCAGCAGCTTGCCCATGGTTTTAGCGGCAGTAATGCCTCGTTCGGCCACGGGGCGATCGCGATCGCGGCCAGAGCCAGCATTCCAGTCTGACTTGCCGTGGCGAAAGAGAATTAGGTGCTTGGTCATGCCTGTCGCTAATCGTCGCTAAATGGGAGGCTCTGGCATCGCTTGGGCGTTGCCCTACGGCGATTCTCCTTGCCTACCTTAGGGGATTGCCACAGTGGAATCAATGGCATCGATAAACTTTCTCTAAATCAGGCTTTTGCCCGCATGGAGAGGCCAATGCGCTTGAGCTTAGGATCGACCTCCACCACCCTTACGGTCACCACCTGGCCCACTTTGACGATGTCGTTGGGGTCGCTGACAAAGCGATCGGCCATCTGCGAAATGTGCACCAGCCCGTCCTGGTGAACACCCACATCGACAAAGGCGCCAAAGTTGGTGACGTTGGTGACGCTGCCCTCAAGGGTCATGCCCGGCTTCAGGTCGGTGATTTCGTTGATGCCCTCTTGAAAGCGGGCGTAGGTAAACTGTTCGCGGGGGTCGCGACCGGGCTTCTCTAGCTCGCGCAGAATGTCGCGCAGGGTCAGTTCGCCAGCGGCGGCGGTAGTGTACTTCTTGATATCGAGGCGCTGGAGGCGATCGGTCGCCTGGGGCAGCTGGGTGACGGGGATAGATAGGTCGGCTGCGATCGCATCCACAATGCCATAGCTCTCGGGGTGCACGGCGGTATTGTCCAACGGGTTTTTGCCGTCGCGAATGCGCAGAAACCCCGCCGCCTGCTCAAACGCCTTTGGCCCCAGCTTCTTCACCTTGAGCAGGTCGCGGCGCGACTGAAACGCTCCGCTGGCGTTACGGTGTTCGACAATGTTGCCCGCCACCCCTGGGGTAATGCCCGACACATAGGTCAACAGCTCGCGGGAGGCCATATTGAGGTCAACGCCCACGTAGTTGACGCAGCTTTCGATCGTGTCGTCGAGCTTTTGCTTCAGCCGCTTCTGGTCAACGTCGTGCTGGTACTGGCCCACGCCAATCGATTTGGGGTCAATTTTTACCAGCTCCGCCAGTGGGTCTTGCAGGCGGCGGGCAATGCTGATTGCCCCCCGCACCGTCACATCCAGATCGGGAAACTCCGCCGCCGCCACCTCGCTGGCCGAATAAATCGACGCCCCCGACTCATTCACAAACACTTTTACGGGCGGATTGGTCAGGGTTTTGAGCACCTCCCCCACAAAGGCATCGGTTTCGCGGCTGGCGGTGCCGTTGCCAATGGCGATTAGCTCAATCCGGTGCTTGCGAATCATCCCCGCCAGGGTTTCGGCGGCCTGCTGCCGCTGCCGGGCCGACTGGTGCGGAAAAATCGCCTGGTATTCCAAAAACTTGCCGGTGCCATCCACCGCCGCCACCTTGCAGCCGGTGCGAAAGCCCGGATCGACGCCCAGCGTCGGTTTCATGCCCGCCGGGGGCGACAACAGCAGGTTCTTGAGGTTGGCCTCAAAGTTCTGAATCGACACCTCATCAGCCCAAGCTTTTTTCTCCGCCATCACCTCGCTGGTTAGCGACGGCTTCATCAGGCGGCTGTAGGCGTCCTGAATCAGGGTACGGTAAAACTGGCGAATGTCAGGCGCCGGGGTTTTGATCACCCGCTTTTCGAGGGTTTGCAGAACGGGGTCTTCCTCAATCCCCAGCCCGACTTTGAGAATGCCTTCTCGCTCCCCGCGCAGCAGCGCCAGCAGGTTGTGGGATGCGATCGCTCGCACTGGAGCCTGGTAAGACCGGTACATTTCGTACTTGGTCGTGCCCTCGGGATGGTCTTTTTTGATGCTGGCGGTAAACTGGCCGTGGTTGAGCAGGCGATCGCGCACGTACCGCCGTAGATCTGCCCGCTCCGCCACCTGCTCCGCCAGAATATCCGCCGCCCCCTGCAGGGCATCGTCGATGGTCTCGACTCCAAGATCAAAATTCACGAAGGATTGGGCGGCCTGACGCAAATCTCCCCGTTTACCAGTCCGGTTAAATTCCTCAATCTGCTGAGCCAACGGTTCCAGCCCCTTCTCCTTAGCCATAGTGGCGCGGGTGCGACGCTTGGGCCGATAGGGCAAGTAGAGATCTTCCAGCTCGGTCTTTTGCTGACAGGCCAGAATGGCAGACCTCAGCGCCTCAGTCAGCTTGCCCTGAGCTTCGATCTCGCTCAGCACCGTCTGGCGGCGGTCTTCGAGTTCGCTAAGGTACTGGTGGCGTTCGGCAATTTGGCGCAGCTGCACTTCGTCTAGATCCCCGGTGCGCTCTTTGCGGTAGCGGGCCACGAAGGGCACCGTGGCTCCTTCGGCAAATAGCTCTAGGGTGGCCTCAACCTGGGCAGGGCGAATCTCTAGCTCAGCGGCAATGGTGTTAGCAATAGTCGTCATAAAAGGCGGCTTCAGTCTCCGTACTCTTGCAAGAATAGGAGAAAATCCTCTAAGGCTGCTTGGGTTTGCTCGCTAGGGGTAAGTTGATGCCGTGTTTGGAGAACGATCCATCGATTTTGGATAGCAGCTCTGCGAGTCGCTCGTTCTCGCTCCTCAAGTCGTTGCCGCTCTGCCTCAGCGTTTCGTTGCTCCTCTCGAACTCTTCGTTGCTCCTCTCGAACTCTGCGTTGCTCTTCCTCAGCCTTTCGTTGTACTTCCTCAGCTCTGCGTTGCTCTTCCTCAGCTCTTCGTTGTGCTTCTTCAGCCAGGCGGTCTGTTTCTCGGTTTCGACGGTTCCACTCAACGCCGAAATTAGCCAGTGCAGCCAGGAGGGCTGCCACAGTGAGTCGGTTGCTCCAGATTCTGGGCTGAGCGACGAGTTCGAGGAATCCGAAGTCTTGTTCATCATAGAACCGCAGAAAGGCTACAGCGATTGTCAGTATCGTCAGCCCGGTGGCTGGCAACAGGGTCAAAAAATTGAGCCAAACTTGACGTCTGATTGATTCCATCCTAACCGATGGGCCTTGTTCCCTAACCGAGGAGCTAGAGACTGCGACAGCGCTGCCTTGATCAAAAGCATTCCCTGCTCAGGGAGGAAAATTTATTAGTAGCTGACGATTGCCCCCAGTGATTTGAGCATGCGGGCTTCAGTGTCTGAAAGCCCGGTGGCCCCGCGAATATTGACGCCTTCGTAGGGGCGATCGGGCCGCAGGATCTGCTGGCAAACGCCTGAGTCTAAGGCCCAGATACGAATTTCGTCATCCTGACTGGCCGTCACCAGATGGGCTCGACTGGGGCTAACCGAGACCTGCCAAATATCCTGACTGTGGCCCTTGAGCACATAGCGACGCTGATTCGTTTCAACAGCCCACACTTCAACCTGGGCCGCCGCGCTGGTAATGGCTAAAATCTCCCCGGTGGGGCTGGTAGTAACGCCCTGAAGCCACTGTTCAGCGGGGTGCTGCCAATGGCCTCGTAACGCTCCTGGCAGGGGCGCTGGGTCAACAGCGTTGCTCAAATCAGGGCTGCTGATGCTGGCCAGGCTCCACCAGCGCACGGTGCCGTCGTGGCTGGCGCTGGCCAGTATCGCCCCGTCTAAACTCACCGCTAGCCCGTGCACCTGACCCTGGTGGCCGCTGAAGGTGTGCGGCTCGCAAGCGGTTCCTAAATCGGCAGTACGGGTATAGCGATCGAGGGGCCACAGGCCAACTGTGCCATCCCTAGCCCCCACGAGCAGCCCGTCTTCGCTAGCGTTAAAGGCCAGGGCCGATGGGCTATCAGGGGTGCTGTCCAGATCGCCAATACAGCTGCCGGTGACCGTATCCCAAATCGAAATGTTGCCCGCCAGGCCCACACTGGCCAGCCACCGACCGCTGGGGCTAAAGCTGAGCAGGGTCGCGGGGGCCGTAAGTGGCCAAACCCACTGACTTTCGCCACTTACAGCTGACCACAGGCGCAGGGTCTGATCATCGGCACTGCTAGCCAACCAGCGACCGTCGGCGCTGAGCGCTACGGTGCGAACCGGGCCGCTGTGACCGGCCAACGTGCGAGGACCGCTGGCGTAGGGAATGCCCGCATCGATCTGCCAGAGGCGCAGATGGCTGTCATCGTGCCCCGTCAGGATGGTGCTGGAGCCGGGGCCAGAGTCAGAACCAGAGTCAGAACCAGAGCCAGAACCAGCGCTGGGAGCGGCGCTGAGGGCCAAGCAGCCCACCCGGTGCGCCTGGCTCAAAAAGCTGCGCCAGCACTGACCACGCCTGGCGCTCCAAAGCTTGATGGTGTAGTTGCTGCCGGTCACAAAGTAGCGACTGTCGGTACTGAAGGCGAGGGCCCACACCGGCGCCCCCAGCGATGGCAGGGTGTAGCAGGCGCGGCGCTCAGGAATATCCCATACCGAGACGCTAAAGTCCTGGCGGCTGCACACTAGGTAGCGGCCACTGGGGCTAACGGCCAGAGCCGGTAGGGCCTGCACCCCGCCGCAAAAGGAATGGGGGGGCAGGCGGGGTCGTTGGGGTCAGCCAGGAACCCGGCGGTGCGCAGGCTGGCCGTCGATCGCGCCTGAAAACTCTGTAGCAGGGTGCGATCGCGCGTCTGCCACAGACAGGCCCGCTGGTCGTCACCACCGCTGACCAGGCGATCGCCCTCGGCGCCGTAGGCCAGGCTGTGAATAGGGCCGTGGTGCCCCTCCAGACTTCCCTGGCTGACCCCCGAGGCCACTTCCCACAGGTACAATTGCCCGCTGTCGTCGCCCGAGGCCAGCTGACTGCCGTCGGGGCTAAAGGCCAGGGCACCCACGGCCACCTGGTGACGGTTGAGCACATCGGTCTGGTAGGTGGTGCCCACCGGCCACAGCCAGATTTGCCCGGTCTCGGTGCCCACCGCCAGCAGGTCGCCCTGGGGGCTAAAAGCCAGCGATCGCACCCCCCGAGACTGGTCTTCGTCAAACATCCACACCAGTTTGCCGCGCCGCAGATCCCACAGCAGCAGACGGCCCTCGTGGTCGCCCGTAGCCAGGTAGCGATGGTGGTCGGGGGCAGAGGCGGGGCTAAAGGCCGCTACCGGGTCGCGGCCCAGGGCGGTGGCAAAGGCTGTATCGCTAAACTGTGCCTGGCTAAAGTTGGCCCCCTGCAGGCTCACCTGCCGCAGGTCGCCCTGACAAATGGCCAGCTGCGAAAAGTCGGCCCCGCTCAGCCCCAGCCCCAAATAGTGGCAGAGGTGGATCAGGTTGCTGGCCCCGTAGCCGGGCTGGTTGGCCAGACTAGACAGCGCCTTGAGCAGGCGATCGCCCTTAGCCGCCAAGGCCCCCTCGGTAGGGTACCGTCGCCTGAGTTCATCGCTCAGGGGCATCAGCATCGCGGCCCGCTGGCGCTCCTGCACCACCTCGCGAGCCGTCATGGTAATCAGCGGTAACCGCTGCAACCACCCCAGTGACTCAGCCTCCAGCTCGGCTACGAGTTCCTGGTGCAGCCGTTCCAGCACCAGGGTTTGCACAATCGGCCGCAGGCTCAGCATCAGCCCGCCACCGTCCACGGGCAGACTCACTACCCACCCTCGCCCCAGCACCGACTGCACCACCCCATCCTCGGGAGCGGGCTGCAGAATCGCAATCAAGTCATCGCGCGCCATCGGTTCCTGAGCCAGGGCCAGCCCGTAGAGAATGGCCCATTCCTCCGCCAATAGACGCTCCAGAGCCTGGGTGAAGGTGCGCTGTACGACCATTGGCACCACCAGATCGTGGGCCTGAAGCAGCGACTTGGGCTGTCCCTGGTACATGTCGCGCAAAATGGCCCCTATTCCCCGTAACACCAAGGGATGACTACCGTAGCGATCGACCAGATCGGTCCAGGCTTCTGGGCCAGTGCCAGGGGCCGCGGCGGGTTGCAGCAGGGGGCGAACGGCCTCGGCCACCAGCTCTCCCAGGGCGCACTCTTGAACCCGCGGCCCCTGCACCTGGGAGAGATCGGCCGGTTTTTCTCGACTGACCCAGACCAAACAGCTCTGGTGATGGCGCTCGGCCCCCTGGTAAAACAGTCGCTGAAGCGCCTTAGTGTTAGCCCGGTAGGTGCCCAGCAGTTGCTGCGTCTCAAACAGCTGCTCCATGTCATCGAGAATCAGCAGCACCTGGCGCTGCTCTAGCTGGTCGAGCACCCAATCTACCGCCGCCTGGGGCGACAGGTTGAGCGCGCCCGGGTCAAGCCAATGCAGGATCGATGCTAGCCCCACCTCGTCGGTAATGTCGGGGGGCAGCGCCAGGTAGCCACACTGGTCGACCTGGGGGCCGATCGCGGCGGCGATCGCGGCGGCTAGCGTAGTCTTGCCCACCCCCGGCAGGCCCCACAGCACCACCGTGCGGCAGCGCTCCGCTAAAATCCACCGTTCAATCTGGGCTAGCTCGGCGTCACGCCCGCCGCCGTCAGCCAGGTCAATGCGAGGCGAGTCGCGTACCACCAGGACCGGGGGGTTAGCAGCGGGCGCGGCGCTGGGTTCAGGCGACGACGGCGGGACTTCATCGGCCTTGGGTGGTTCCACCAGCCCCTGAGCCGCCCAGGTCTGCAGCACATTTTGAATATTGCGCTTGGTGACTCGAATACCCCGGCGATCGGTATCGACTAGATCGGTGAGGAACTGCCAGAGCTTTGGGCCAACATCTTTCTTGAGGTAGTCTTCGGTGTAGCCGACCGTAGGCGTTGCCATCGCCGAGTAGGTCTTGTTCTCCCACGACCCCTTTAGCACCAGGCGCTCTACATCTTTGAGCGGGCGACCCTTGCGCTCTACCGCGGCCTGGTTAATGAGTACAGCAATTTCCTCAAAGTCCATTGGCCCGACAGCTACAGATGACCCCCAATCGTGGCCCCAGTTTACCTGAATTTTTCAGAACTTTTTGGAGCGGGCCGAAGTCTGAGTAGGCTAAGGACAAAAAAATTCCCCAGCCCGGGGGCCAGGGAATGATCAGGGTGCATCTACCAGTTCATATTTCAGGGCCTGTCTCTTATACACATCT
>PYER01000509.1 GCA_003017855.1 filamentous cyanobacterium CCT1 | reverse complement strand
GCATGATGGCCTCCCTGCCCCACGGCCTAGTTGCAGACAGCACGGCTATCTGCGTTGACAAGCTTGTTTGAGATCAACCTTGTTTTAGATCAACCTTGTTTTAGATCAACAAGTTGAGAAACTTGTGAGGAAAAAAACTGACCGTTTGACTACCCGGCTTTCTGCTCCAGGATAGATAACCCCGGCCCGAAAGATATTTACGATGAACCGTAAATTTTTGGGCAACAAACCATGGACTTTGGCATTCGAGATAAGGTAGCGGTCATCACCGGCGGAGATTCTGGCATGGGGTTGGCCACGGCTAAGCTACTCACCAGCGAGGGAGCCAAAGTCGCCTTGATTGATCTCACCCAGGCGGAGTTAGAAGCCGCCGCTAAAGAGGTGCAAAAGATTGGCGAGGCTTTGCCCGTCCATGCGGATCTGCGGGATTGGGAACAGGTAGAGGCCGCCCGTAAAAAGATTCTCGATCACTACGGACGGGTGGATATTTTGGTGAATGCGGCGGGAATTACCGGACCGACCAAGCCCTTTTTAGAACTCAGCGACGAAGACTGGTGGGGCACCCTCGACACCGACTTCATGGCGGCGGTGCGGGTCTGTCGGGCCTTTATTCCTTCCATGCAGCAGTCGGGCTGGGGCCGAGTGGTACTGTTTACCTCAGAAGATGCCGTGCAGCCCTACACCGACGAGATGCCCTACTGCTCTGCTAAGGCAGCGGTGCTGACCTTGGCGAAGAATCTATCTAAGGAATTTGCCCAGGATGGGGTGCTGGTAAATTCTGTCTCCCCCGCCTACATTGCTTCTCCGATGACCGACGCAATGATGGAGCAGCGGGCCAAGGAAAAGGGCATGGGTTTCGACGAGGCGATCGCCACCTTTCTAGAAGAAAAGCGTCCCCATCTGGTGCTAAACCGTCGGGGTAAAGTCCAGGAAGTGGCTGCGGTGGTGGCGTTTTTGTGTTCTGAGCTTTCCAGCTTTGTGGTGGGGGCTAACTACCGGGTGGATGGCGGTTCCGTGGCTACCATTGCGACCTAGCGCATACCGGTAGAAGGGCGCAGAGCTTGCTGATCTTCACCCCAGGTGACATCAAGCACCCAAAAGCCTTGGCTCATGGGGACTCCGGGGGGCAGTGGGGTGATGCCCGTGAAGCACGCCGCTGCATCAATACACAGTCAAGAGATTACCTGTGGGGGTGATGCATCAGGGTTTGCCTTTTAGCCATCTTAGAAACATCAAACACGAAGTGAATACCGCTTCAGGCTTTAACCCTCTTAGGCCAGTTTGATTTCACCTGTAAGTTCAAAAGGACAAACCATTATGTTAAACGCTCAACCAGGTACTGTTTCAGCAACTGAAACCACTTCTACCAATATCCTCGGTCCCAGCTATTTCCTACTTAAAGATCTCCGTGTAGCAGGTCAGGCCGGTCTGCCCGAAGAGCCGACTCAAATCGCTCCAGGACAGTCTCCCTTCATCGTTGCCACGAATGAAGAAGTCAAGGTCAGTGTTGACGTAGAGTTCAACGATACCCCCCTGACTCGCCTGCTGCTCTGCCTGGGTCTGAAGGTAGAAGTCCACTTCGCTTTTGAAGGCGTCGGTGGCAAGGCTGCTGAGGTTGATGTATCGGTCGATCTGCGGACCTTTAAAGGCCAGCGTTCCTATACTCTGACCTGGACAGGCACTCCGGAAAGCATCGGCATGGGCAAAGGCCTCTACGGTGTAGCCGCGATCGCTAGCATCTCTCCGGCTGAGCACGAGTGCTCCCAAGAGGTTATCGGCTACGGCTATATCGCTGCCCGTCTGCTGCAGGTTTATCCTGCCTAGACTGGCGGATCATAGCTTAGCTACTTAGAGAGCATTAAGCGACTTTTCTAAATAATGCTGGGCTAAATGGCAACTCACCGTCGGCTATTAAAAAGTCGGCGGTGAGTTGTTTTATTAGGTCACTCAAATCTTTCCTAAAACGGAAAAAATGCGGGTGTAATCAACACCGTAATTCCCCAGAATAGTAGGTTAAAGGGAATACCCACTCGCATGAAGTCAGAAAACTTGTAGCCCCCTGGGCCATAGACCATGAGGTTAGTTTGATAGCCGATGGGAGTGCTAAAACTGGCTGAAGCCCCAATCATAATGGCGATCACAAAGGGCATAAAGCTCACCCCAAGACTCTCGGACAGGGATAGGGCAATGGGAAACACCAGGGCAGCAGCGGCGTTGTTGGTGATGATTTCTGTCAGCAGGGTGGTAATCGCATA
>PYER01000508.1 GCA_003017855.1 filamentous cyanobacterium CCT1 | reverse complement strand
CCACCGTCCCTATAGCTTGCGCTCTATGACCAGAGTCAGGCTGACCCAGGTGCCCTGGGGGCTGTAGGTGCGAATCAGCCGCTGCCGCAGGATGGGGTTAATCAGCCAGCCTATTTCCAGAAAGAATGGCTGCCCCGGCTGAATTGCGGTCGGAAAACTGGTCGAGGCCCCACTCGGCAGAAGGAGCACGGTGACCGGCTGGCTGCCCTGATCAAACCGGAGGGCCGGGCCGACAAGCTGCCCCTGGGACTGAATCGCTGGGCTTTGGCCGAACGTTAGGGCTTGACTCACCGTTCCTGGCCCTGCCTGCCGAATCTCTAGCCGGGTTGCCATCGTCTGCGGCGGCTGCAAATCAGGGAACACCGTCTCCGCTTCCCCAGCCCAGGTGCCCAGCAGCTGATCGACCGTCAGCGCAGGCCGTGAGGTCGGTTCGCAGCCCTCCAGATGTTCTCGAATCAGCGTCAGGCTGCCTAGGCTGGGCTGTTTCGGAAAAATCAGGGCGACGCGCAGCCGCTCGGTACCGTGAATCAACCCCAGCTCGGCCCCAAACTCGCTCACCGGGCTGCGCTGAATTGACCCTTGCGAAAATGCTCCAGTTTCGCAAAACAGCACCCCGCGCCCTAGAGAGCTGTACTCCAGCACGGTCTCGCTGGGCGGCTGGTCGGCAGGGCGTTTGCGAATGGTCTGGCGCATGGTGTTGCCCTCGTTCAAGGGCGTCAGCGCCACCTCCGAGGGCGTGTCTTGCTGAATGTCTCCTGATGGAGACATCTGGGTAAACGACCCCACCCAGGTGCCCTGATTTTTGAGCAGGCGCGCCCACTGGGATGAAACAGCTGAGGTCATAGGGAAAGACCTATTTGAAACAAACAAAAGGTTGCCGGTTTAGATTGCTCCCGTTGATACCAGGTTGGGGTGGCTGAACACAGGTATGAATCGAAAATTCAGCGTCTCTCGTAAGGGCAAACAGCCATTTGCCCCTACCCAAATTCATGCCTTAATTCAGTCATATATCAGTCTTATCGCCCATCCCCATTCAGGGGAGCTTGCATTAGCCCTGTATCTGACTGACCAGGTGGGGGAGTTCGGGCAAAATTAGCGATTTCATGGCCAGGGTGACGGCGTTGCTCGACCCCGGCAGCGAAAATATCAGCGTCGATTGGTAGACCCCAGCTACGGCCCGAGACGCGATCGCCCGCGAGCCAATCTCCTGAAAGCTGAGCTGCCGAAAGATCTCGCCAAAGCCGGGCAGGGTTTTCTCCAGCAGGGCGGCGATCGCATCGTAGGTGGTGTCGCGCGGGGCAATGCCCGTGCCGCCCGTCAGAATGATGCTGTCTACCTCAGACCCCTGGGCCAGGGTTTGACACAGGGGAGCAATGCGATCGGGCTCGTCGGGCACAATCCGGTAGTCGTGTACCCGGTGGCCAGCCTCAGTCAGCAGGGTTTGAATGATCTGCCCGCTGCGATCGGTTTCAACGGTGCGGGTATCGCTCACCGTAATCACAGCGCAGCCCACGGGCCGCGACAGCGTCTGGGAGTGGGCCTGGGAATGGGCCATAGGTCGGGGGTGATTAGCTCTTGGTAAAGCCCAGACCGTTTTGCTCGGCGTAGCGGTTCATAAACCGCATAAAGCGATCCCACTCGGCCTCGCTCTTCATCACGTAGGTGGCCTCAATACCCGCCGGTTCACCGTTGACGAACTTGCCGTTGACGTCACGGCTGGTCAGTTCGCCCTCTTCATCGACCAGGTACATGCCGGTAATTTCAACCCCCTCGTTCTGGGAGAGCGCCTGGGGATGATCAAAGTAGAAGGTAGCCGTACCGTCTGAGCCATCCTTAGCGCGAGTCAGGCGCACATCGGGAATGACGGGTTCTGCAATACCTCGGGAAAATTGAATCTCGGCCATGCCAAAGGTCCTAATCTAAGTTGCCATGAGTACCAAGTCCAGAGCGAAACCTGGAGTTTTCCCACCGGCAAAACTCCACCTCTAGACTCGAATTGGGTTTGTTAAGGCTTATTCTCGCATGTTACCGGATCTGGATCAGTTACCCCACCAAACTCCGCCCCCTTTCTCCCTACCGGAGACGCTAGCGCGTTAGCGAAGCCTGTCCACAGGACAAACGACTCCGCTCAGGGACCATCCCTTTCTCCCTCCGGGAGACGCTAGCGCGAACGACTCCGCTTAGGGACCATCCACCCATCCACCCATCTACCCATCCACTCCCTTCGACTCCGCTCAGGGACCGCACCCATCTACCC
>PYER01000183.1 GCA_003017855.1 filamentous cyanobacterium CCT1 | reverse complement strand
AGATGTGTATAAGAGACAGGATCCAGTACAGTCCGGTTAAAAACAGCCCCAGCCAGCCAGCCAAGATCAGGAAGCGGCGATCGCAGAGGGTGTGGTGGGCGGCTTTATACAGAGTTTTGCCCAGCACCAGGTGGTAGAGCACAAACAGAATCAGGCTGGCGATCGCCCACAGCAGCCAGCGCCCACCCGGTATGCCCTCATTAGGGTGGGGCAGCAGCATGGCCCGAAAGACGATTTCTTCGAGCAGGGCGGGCACAAAAAATAGCCTCAGAGCATGGAAGCCAAAGCGTATGGGGCTACTGACGGCATTCTGGCGCACCAAAAACCGGTTCTGCAGCCCAAAGGGAATCGCCAGGGCAGCGTAGAGAGCCAGGAGCAGCAGGGTAAGCAGCACCTCACCCCAGACGATCCGTGTAGTTAGGCCATCCACAAGACGCTGCACCCCCCGTCCCAAAAAGGGAATACCGCCTAGCAGGGTGGTGGGTGGCACCGGCTCCACCAGCGGGTCATAGCCGCCCACCATGTTAGTGCGCAAAAACCACAGCTGTGCCCCGTGGCGCAGAAACACCCGCGCCACTTCATCGTGAGCCCAGCGGGGCATCATGCTCTGCCAGCTCAGCGCCCCGCTCAACAGCCCTGTATTGCTGACAAAATCTCCTCTAGGCGCAATTCCAGCCAGCGATTCGGCATTATTGCGCCAGTCGGGGCGAACCACACCGTAGGGAATGAGCATGGCTTCCAGATCGGCTCCCAGAGCCACGAACTGCCGGGCGCGAACGGCCTCGGGGCTGTCGGGGTTTTGCCGAATCCACTCGACAATCTCTGGGTGGGTTTCAATCTGTCGCCGCACCTGCTGCATGGCGATAAACAGCGCCTGGTTCGAGTCCTGCACGCAGGAGGTGGCCGGGGTAACGCCTGCCACCCCGGTGCCATCGCCAGTACGGTAGCGGGCGGCCAGCACCTGGGTCTGCATCAGCAGTTCCCGAAACAGCGAAATGCGCGTCTCCCCAAACTGAAAGGGCGCGACAAACGCGTCGAGCTTCACCACTATGTCCGACACCGGGCGAATGCCCAGCCAGCCCCGCTGCATGTCGCCCATATAGCCGCTCCAGTCCTGGGTGCCCGACAGCACCCCCGGCGAGTTGTGGGCGTAGATCTGCTGGTACTGAATATCGAACTGCAGCTCGTCTGCGATCAGCTCACGCACCACTCGCGCCAGCCCGTAGGCAAAGTGGCCCGTCACCGTTCCCGCCGGAATGAATTCGCTATTTTCGCCGCCAATGCCGCCAAACAGGTGAATCACCAGGGCGTAGTCGCCCTCCTGCCAGCGATCGCGGGCCGCATCTGAGCTGCCACCGTCGGGGCTGACCAATACCCGCTGCAGAGTGCCCTTGCGCTGGGGAGTATCGCGCCAATTCTGCCTGTCGATGTATTTAAACCCAGGGTCGCGGCCAATCACTACCTGATCGGGCACCAGCTGTACCAGACTGCGGGGCTTAAGCGCCTTCACAGTGAACATGCCCTCGCTATCTCGCGCTCCGTAGATGTACCAGCCTGCCGCCCCCGCTGGAGACGTCTCTAACTCGCGCAAGTTGGAGAAAAAGCGATCGCCATTTATTTTCGGCTGCTGGGGAATGCGGATGGTGCCCGTGGGGCCAGTAAAATCTCGGCTCGCCCCATCGTAAAACTGAACCCGAAAAAACTCGGTGGGGCAGGGCGCATCCCCAGGGCACTCGGCGGGCAGTGGCGCATTTACGTTCGGATCTGGTCCCAAAATTTTTACCAAGCCGTACTCGCGCCCGGTAATTTGAATCGGCTCCAGTCTGGTTTGCAGCACCGGCTGATCGGCCTCGGTGACCAGTTCGCTTTCCATCAGCCGCACAGTAACATCGTCGTTGGGCCGCGCCCCGGCGAGGGATTGCATCGGACCCACCTGACGGCGTCCGTTCAGCCGCACCGGCACTAGATTGCCGTTGGCCAAAAATCGCTCGGCCTGAGGGCTGAAGGCGACGTCACGGGTAACGGTTTCGACGTAGGTTTTAGCCAGGTCGCTGGGTTTCCAGGTCAGCTTAAGGGTCTGGCCTACCAGCTCAGGGATTGGGCCGTACCATACCTCAAACCAGGCCCAGTCGCCAGGGTCAGCCGCATAGTCGGCTTCGCTGGGTAAGATCAGCCGTCCGTTCCAGGCCCCGTTGGGCCGCAGGTTGGGGGAACTGGGCAGGGGCTGCACCGGGTAGGTGGTGATTTGGTTGAAGGGCTTGGCCTGGGCCAGCTCGTAGTTTGACACGCTGGCAACAGCGGCCACACTGCCCAGCAGAACAACTAGAGCCGTAGCTAGAGCCAGGATCAGCCCTCGCCAGCCCCGGTTGATGCGCGAGGGCAACCAGCGATTGGACCGTCGAATTATCATGGCAGGCTCTCTTGAGAGGTCAGCGATCGCAGCGGTGAGCGGTCTTTTCAGACTTAACCTGGCCAACTTCTTGACAAACAGAAGTTGGGTCAGCACGCAACCCGCTTAGGGTAGGCTATTGCCTCTTTATAGGAAACTTGTAAGGCCCAAGGACCAGGGCTGTGACCTGAGGTTAAGAAAACTTATGTTGCTCCATCAGTCCAAATCAGCAAATGTGCTGTTGCCCGCAGGACCATCCTGATTTGAGCCCCAGAATCGGCCTTGGTACTATTGTCGTGGCGGGCGATCGCACTACAGACCCATGACCAAACCTTCAAAGGGATCCAGTTTACGGCGCTACGGGAAAGGGATAGCCGTGGGGTTAGCATCTGCCCTGGGACTGCTTGTTGTAGTTGGCGCAGGCACCTATGCCGCCTTTCGCCTTAGCCCCTGGCCCTCGGCGCTGCTCATTCGCCGGGCCTTTGATGCCGAGGCTGAACAGGTTTCTGAAGCGCTGGAGCCCTACCTGCCCGAGGGTGTGGCAGCGGTGCTAGATCAGCGCTACGCCCCGGGCCGCGATGCCTACCTCGATGTCTACTTCCCCGCCAGCCTGAGCGAGGGCGCGAGGTTGCCGACGGTGGTGTGGAGCCACGGGGGGGCCTACATCTCGGGCGACAAAGATCAGATTGGCAACTACGCCCAGGTGCTGGCCGGGCAGGGGTTCACCGTGGTGAGCGTGAACTACTCCATTGCGCCGGGGGCCAAATTCCCCACGCCCATTAGCCAGGTCAACCAGGCGCTCGGGTACCTGGTCGAAAACAGCGATCGCCTCCGCGTTAACCCCAACCGCCTCTTTCTGGCTGGCGACTCCGCCGGGTCGCACATCTCGGCCCAACTGGCCGTGGCCATTACCGAACCCGCCTACGCCCAGCAGCTGGGCCTTACCCCTGCAGTCACCCCTGACCAGATCGCCGGGATGCTGCTCTACTGCGGCCCTTACAACGTGCAATCGGTCAACCTCAGCGGCCCGTTTGGCCAGTTTATGACCACCGTGCTGTGGGCCTACAGCGGCGATCGCAACTTTGCCGAAAACGACTACTTTGCCCTGGCCAACCTGAACGACCACGTCACCGCCGACTTTCCGCCCACGTTTATTTCGGCAGGCAATGCCGATCCGCTGCTGCCCCACTCGGTGGCGCTGGCAGACCAGCTTGAGCAGCTGGGCGTACCGGTTGAAACGCTGTTTTTCCCCTCCGACCACGAGCCGGGGCTGGGACACGAGTATCAATTCGTATTGGCAAGCGAGGCCGGACAGCTCGCTCTGGAGCGGTCGGTGCAGTTTATGAAAGAGCTTACAGCGTCTGCAAATTCGCCCGACGCCTCACCGCAGTAGCTGATCGATCATGCGGTTGGCCTGCGACTCGTAGCTGCCGCCAAACAGGGTGAAGTGGTTGAGGATGTGATACAGGTTGTAAAGCGTTTTGCGGGTTTTATAGCCTGCGTCGAGCGGGTAGGCGGCATCATAAGCCTCATAGAATGCGGCGGGGAAGCGGCCAAACAGCTCCGTCATGGCGATATCTACCTCGCGATCGCCGTAGTACGTAGCCGGATCCAAAATTACTGGCTCGCCGTCTGTGGTCACTGCCGCATTGCCCGACCACAGGTCGCCGTGCACCAGGGCCGGGGCCGGGTCGTGGCCCGCCAGCAGGTCGGGGAGCACCATCAGCAGCTCGTGCTGACGCGGAAACCGCCCGCCGCGACGACCCGCCAGCCGAAACTGGTGGCGCAGGCGGTGCTCGCGATAAAACTCCAGCCAGGACGCTGTCCAGGGGTTGGGCTGAGGGGTTGCACCGATGGTATTCGTCTGGTGCCAGCCAAAACCTTTGTCGCTGGTGACGCGGTGCATCGCCGCCAGATCCTTGCCCATGCGACCCCAGGCCTCGCCGCCGCCGCCCAGATCCAGCCACTCCAGGGCAATATAGGCCGAGCCATCCACCGTACCCCAGCAGATGGGCTTGGGCACCCGAATTGTCTGACTGTCGTACATGTCTTTGAGGCCCAGGGCCTCGGCCTCAAACATCGCCACCTGCGAGGCCTGGTTGAGCTTGATAAAAAATGACTGGCTGCCGTCGCTGACCTGGTAGGCCTGGTTAATACAGCCACCCCCCACCGATCGCCGGTCGGCAATGGTAAAGGCGGTGCCGGTTTTAGCGCCGATGTGCTGAGCGATCGCAGTCCACATATCGACCGATCCTATGCTGCTGGCTGTAGAGCGACCACCCCGTAGGCCTCAGCCGAGAGGTAGCTTTGGGCCGCCTGCAGCACGTCCTCTATGCCCAGCTTTTGAATATAGGTCGGGTAGTTGAGGCCTTCGTCGATGTCGCCGGTCAGCGTGTGGTAGTAGCCGTAGAGCCCGGCGCGATCGCTGGGGGTTTCGTTGGCAAAAATGAATCGATTGGCCACCTGGGTCTGCACCCGGCGCAGCTCGGCGGGGCTGACTGGCGCTTGGGTAATGGTGGCAATGTGCTGGGCGATCGCAGCCTCCACCACCGCCAAATTCTCGGGCGGCAGCTGGGCCGACACCATAAACACCCCCTGATGGGCCAGGGTCATATTGCTACAGCTAATGCTGGTCACCAGCTTACGGTCTTCGCGCAGGTCGCGCACCAGGCGCGAGGTCAGCCCCCGGCCCAAAATCGAGGCCACAATATCGAGGCCGTAGGTGTCGTCAAGCTGGGCCACCCCTGGCACCCGCCAGGCCATCACCAGCCGCGCCTGGGCCAGAGCCGCATCGTGGTGTACTGCTCGCCGCACCTCAGTAAAGGGCTCCTCCAGATCGCCAGGCAGCAGGGGCTTAAACCGCTCCATCAGGTCGGTGGCGTTTAGAGCCGTGCGCTGGGCCATCGCTCGCTCAAACCCCTCGGCTACCGTAGCGATCAGGGTTTCTACCGGCAGGTTGCCCACCGCCACCGCCGTCATGCTCTGGGGCTGGTACCAGGTGCCGTGAAAGGTTCGCATCTGCGCTGGGGTCAGCTTCTCAACCACCGCCGCCGGGCCCAATACGGGTCGGCGATAGGGCAGGCGGTCAAACACCAGCTCCATGGTGCGCGCGTAGGTGCGGCGGCGAGGGTTGTCGTCGGCGCGGCGAATTTCTTCTAAAATTACCGGGCGCTCGCGCTCAAAGTCGTCGTCGCTGAGGCGCGGAGCCATTACCATCTGAATTTGCAGCGGAGCCAGCGCGACAAAGTCTTGGGGAGCGGTGGTGATGTAGTACTTGGTGTAGTCCTGGCTGGTGGCGGCGTTGGTAAAGGCCCCGCGCTCTTCTACCCGACGCTCAAACTCGCCGCACTGCAGCTGCTGGGTGCCCTTAAAAATCATGTGCTCTAAAAAGTGAGCCATGCCGTTGATGGCGTCACTTTCGACCGCCGAGCCCACCCGCAGCCAGAGGCTCAGATTGACCACCTCCAGGGGCATTTGCTCAGCGATCACCGTCAGGCCGTTGGGCAGGCGACGAATAGTGGGCGAAACCAGGCGAGAAGGCAGATCAGCGGTCGCTGAGAGCAGAGCCATAGCAAAAATTTGCAACCTGAAAAAACACTGGGCCTGAAAAACGCAAACCTTTGAACATCTTAACGACTGAACCGACTTCCTGGGGCATTACCGCCCGGCCCCACCATTACTCATCGACTCACGACAAAAATTGATGCCGCGCATTCACTCAAATTTACAGAAGCCCCGCCGACAGGGGTACTTTCTGGTCTCAGGGGGCCTAAGAGCCAACAATGGCGAAACTCAGTGTCCCATTCTGGCGAAAGTATTGTAAATTCCTGGTATGCGGCCTGTTCCGGGGAGATTCCATGGGCACCTGGATTAAAGAGACAGACATTGCGATTTACCTAATGCAGGGAGGCTACTGGATCTCCCGCATCACCAAGTATCCATCGAGCAACAATCCCAAAGAGCAGGTGGTGAACATTGGCAGCCTCAAGTCGTGGTTCACGCGCAGCGACTACCCCCGCGCCATGACGGTATCAATTGGCACGGGTGCTCCAGAACCTCAGCCTATGCCGCCGCCACCGCCGCCGCCGCCGCCCACGGGCAATACCATTAATGCGGCTGGCCTGGAGATTGTGAAAGGGTTTGAGGGGCTGAGCCTGACCGCCTACCCCGACCCAGGGACCGGCGGTGAACCCTGGACCATCGGCTACGGCCATACCTCTGCGGCCGGGCCACCCCAGGTCTATCGAGGCCTGACAATTACCCGAGCCGAGGCCGAAGAGATTCTCAAGCGCGATCTGACCAAGTACGAGAAGGCCGTAGCCAATGCGGTCACCCGCACCCCAACCAGCGACCAGTTTTCGGCCCTGGTGTCGTTTACCTTTAACGTTGGCCCCGGCAACTTTCAGACCTCTACACTGCTGAAAAAGCACAACGCAGGCGACTTCGCTGGCGCCTCAGAGGAGTTTGGCCGCTGGGTCTACGCTGGGGGCAACGTGATGCCTGGTTTGCAGCGCCGCCGTCGGGCCGAGCGCGCCCTCTACCGCAGCGAAAACTGGCAGCAGTTTATGTAGACCCCGGGACTTAACCTCATCGGTTGGACTTAAATTTTGGCGGTGGCGCGATCGCGTCACCGCCCGTTTTTATCTATGGGGGTACGTCACCCCTCAACTTAGGGCTGAGCAGGGTCAGCTACCATAGAAAGCATTAAGAGCTGTGAATCGCTGCGTCAGCGATCGGCACCGGGTGGGGAAAAATAGGCTGGGAAGAACTAGCCTGTTCAGGCTCTAGCCTATTCAGGCTACAGAGGACGGTTCTCACCGAGGCTGGCTTTGGCCCCTAACAGGCCATTACACCTGCCGCCTTGACGACCCTGTTACGGATACTGTTTAGGTAACATTGCTTTTTTGATGGAGAGCCGAGGCCACGTTTGCCCCTAAGAGCTTAATGTATGACCGGTGATGGGATACCGACTCAGCCCAACCATAGAACGCCTGACGGACGTGAACCGACGGTAGCAGCTGGCTCAACCAGCCAGATAGCGGCCTCTGAGCAGCATTTCTGCGCCGTCCTCGAAACGATGGCTCTGGCGGGGCTGGTGGTCGATACCCATGGCTATATTTTGCTCTGCAACGACTACCTGCTCGCCCTGACCGGCTGGCAGCGCCAGGAGGTGCTGGGCCGCAGCTGGTTTGAGCTATTTATTCCAGCTGACTATCGACAGGCCCTCAAGGAATTATTTACAGAGGCCATGGCCCAGGGGCAGTGCCCCATCCATCACACCAATGAAATTCTGACCCGCAGCGGCGATCGCCGCCTAATCGCCTGGAACAACACCTTCTTTGCCGACCCAAAGGGCCACATTCAGCACATCACTTGCATTGGCCAGGACATCACCGACCAGCGCCAGAGCGAGCAGCGCCTTCAAGAAAGCGAACGCCGGCTCCAAAAGGTAGCGGCCAACCTGCCGGGGGTAGTGCTGCGCTACGTGCTGGCCACCACGGGGGCAGAGACAGTTCCCTACATTAGCCAGGGCTGCACCCAGATTTGGGAGCTAGAGCCAGCCCAGGTCCAGCAGCAGCCCAATCTCCTGTGGCAGACCGTTCATCCTGGCGATCGCGAGGCGGTGTGGCATCTGATTCAGCACTCTGGCGAAACCCTTACCCCCTGGTTTTGCGAGTGGCGCACGATAACGCCCTCCGGGCAGGAGAAGTGGCTACAGGGCATGGGCCGTCCAGAGCGCCTTGCCAATGGCGATACGGCGTGGGATACGGTGGTGCTTGACATCAGCGAACGCAAGCAGACAGAGCAGGCGCTAGTCGATGCCCACCAGCAAATGCAGGCCTTTATCGACAACACCCCGGCCCTGGTCAATTTGTTTGATGCCAGCGGGCGCTATCTGCGGGTCAACCAGGCCACCGCAGCCCAGTTTGGCCTCAGCCCCCAAGATATCCACGGTAAATACTTTGGCGATTTGCTGCCAGCCCCGGTGGTCAATACCTTTATGGCGCGAGTTCGGCAGCTGGTTGCCACGCAAGCACCCCTCACCGTCGAAGACACCCTGCTGCTCAACCATGAGCAAAAAGTCTATCGTTCAGTGCTCTTTCCGGTCAGCAGCAGCGGTGACGGCCCCACCTTTGGCTCGGTAGCAACCGATATTACCCCCCTGGTAGAGGCTCAGCACGCCCTCCATCGCCAGGCCGAGGAAGAGCGCCTGATTCGCACTATTACCCAGCACATTCATCAATCGCTGGAAGTCAACCAGATTTTGCAGACCACCGTGACCGAGGTGAGGCAGTTTTTGCAGACCGATCGGGTGCTGATCTATCGCTTTAACCCCGATCTCAGCGGCACGATGGTAGTTGAGGCAGTATTGCCGCCCTGGCAGCCCACCCTGGGCCTCACTATTGAAGACACCTGCTTTTGCACCACCCCTGAGCTGGTCAACCACTACCGCCAGGGCCGCACTCACCATATCGACAACCTCGACCAGGCCGATATCGCCCCCTGCTACCGCAATCTGCTGGCCCGCTTTCAGGTGCAGGCCAACCTGGTTGTACCGATCAACTGCGGCAGCGAGCTCTGGGGGCTGCTGTGTGTCCACCACTGCCGATCGTCGCGCCTGTGGCAGCCCAAAGAGAGTGCCCTGCTGGCTCAGCTTGCCGACCAGGTCGCCATTGCCCTGCAGCAGAGCCAGCTACTGGCCCAAACCGCCGCCCTGGCCCGTCAGGAAAAGCTGCTCAACAACATTATTGGAGCCATTAGCGACAGCTTAGAACTAAACACGCTACTGCAGCGGGCCGCCACCGAAATGCTGCCCACCTTTAAGGCCAGCCGGAGCCTGGTGATTCTTTGCCAGGCCACCGACTCGTACCTGGTGCATACCAACACTGCCAGCGTACCCGGCTGCGACAGTTTACAGGGCCAGGTCGTTCCGATTGAGGGCAATCCCCACGCGCAGTGGGTGCTCAACCAGGAGGACCCTGTAGTCGTCAACGACGTCACCCAAGAGCCTACGCTCATCCCTAACCTGGAGCTGGCTCTAGAGCTTAAAATTGGGGCAATACTGGCCGTCTCTATTCGCTACCGGGGCGTAGTGAAAGGGATTCTCAGCGTGCATCAGTGCCTTAGTCCTCGCCGCTGGAGCGAGGCTGAAGTCAAACTGATCAAGCGGCTGGCTGACCACCTGGCGATCGCCATTCACCAGGCTGAGCTGTACGCCCAGGCCCAGAGCGAACTGGCCGAGCGCAAGCGGCTAGAGGCCCAGTTACGCTACGACGCCTCCCACGATCGCCTCACCGGCCTGCCCAACCGAACGCTGTTCTTAGAGCAGCTGGCCCAGGCGCTCGACCAGCTTCACCACCATTGCCAGGCCCCTGCCACCCTGGCCTGCCCAACGCCAGATGCCCCCTCAACCTCCTGCTGCGGCCGCCAGTTTGCCCTGCTGTTTCTCGATCTGGACCGCTTCAAAGTCATCAACGACAGCCTGGGCCACGCCATGGGCGATCGCCTGCTCCAGATGGTGGCCCAGCGACTGCAGGACTGCCTGCGTCCGGTCGATCTGGCCGCCCGTTTGGGAGGCGACGAGTTTGTGGTGCTGCTGAGCGACCTCAGCGATGCCACCGTCGCCATCAGCATGGCCCAGCGCATTCACGCCATGCTCGAAACTCCAGTGCTGCTTGAGGGGCACGAGGTCTTTATCCGCGCCAGCATTGGCATTGCGCTCAGCTCGAATGCCTATACCGACCCCAACCAGGTGCTGCGCGACGCCGATATCGCCATGTACAAAGCCAAGAGCAGCAACCGCGAGTACGCCATTTTTGACGCCCCCATGCACACCCTGGTCATGCAGCAAATGCAGCTTGAAAATGACCTGCGTCGCGCGCTCGAGAATGGGGAACTGCGGCTGTTCTATCAACCTATTGTCACGCTAGCTACGGGCGAGATGCAGGGATTTGAGGCGCTGGTGCGCTGGCAGCACCCCCACCGAGGGCTGGTGCCTCCCCTGGACTTCATCCCCATCGCCGAAAATACCGGCTTGATTACCCACCTTGACCTTTGGACGCTGAACGAAGCCTGCCGTCAGATCAGCCAATGGCAACAGCAGTTTGCCGTCAGCCAACGGCTCACCGTCAGCGTCAACCTGTCGGGTAAACAGTTTGTGCGCCCCGATCTGATTCAGCAGATCGACGACGCCCTCGATCGCAATGGCCTGCAGGGGCGGCAGCTTAAGATTGAGATTACCGAGAGCGTGCTGATTCAAAACGCTCAGCTCGCCATTGAGCTGCTCAAACAGCTTCGCCAGCGCCACATTCAGGTCTGCATGGATGACTTTGGCACCGGCTACTCATCCCTGAGCTACCTGCATCGCTTTCCCATCGACGTGCTCAAAATCGACAAGTCGTTTGTGACGACCCTGCACGACCCACAGCCCCGCCAGGGCGACTACGAGATCGTCAAAGCCATCATCAACCTGGCTACTAACCTCAACCTGACGGTGGTGGCCGAGGGCATTGAAACCGCCAATCAAGCCCACTACCTCAAGGCCCACCAGTGCCAGGGCGGGCAGGGTTACTATTTTTCTAAACCCCTCTCGGTAGAGTCGGCCACAGCTCTGATCTCGCAGCTCGACAGCTCACCCGCCGCTAAAACGGAAACGGCTTATAGGGAATCCACTGAGCCCACAGCTTAGCCAGCGTGCCGCCGACAATGAGTTGATTGAGGGCGTGGTTGAGCGCCTCCAGCAGCTCCCGGTTGCCCGGTAACACCCCAATGCCAAAGGGATGCTGAGTGGGCAGCTGAAAGGCGACCCGCAGGGTACGGGTATCGGCTTCGGCGGTAAGCAATGGTAGGGCATCGCCCACCAGGGCATCAATTTCGTTTTGGGCCAGGGCGCGCAGTAGAGCTGATCGGGTCTGATCTGACACCGTAAACGGCACCCACTCCAGGTCAGGCAGCGCTTCAGCAAGCCCCATTGAGGTGCCATCGGCTAGGGCCGCCAGACGCTTGCCCGCCAGGTCTGAAACGGTGTGGATGGGGCTGTCTTCGCGCACTAAAACGGCCTCATCAAACCGCCCGTAGGGGCGGGTAAAGTCAGCCCAGGCGCGGCGATCCTGGGTAATGGCCTGGCTGAACCACACCACGTCGTAGTTGCCCGTGCTCAGGGTCGGGTAAAACTTGGCGGGCTCAACGTCAAACCACACTGGCTCTAGCCCTAGCACCTCACCCACCGCCCGCGCCACGGCGGGTTCGTACCCCAGGCGATCGCCCTCCTGGATGAAGCTCATCGGGCGAGCGTCAAAATCGCTGGCAATAATTGCAAGTTGACCAGGGCGAACGGTGGTGAAATCCATAAACCAGGCACAGACCTTATGTTGTAAGAGTATTGTGACACCAAACCCGGTCTCCCTAGGGGGGCTGTCTCCCCTCAGATCGTCTTGAATATTGAATATACTGAATTCGCCTGAGCTATCCCTGACTGAGGCTAAGCAAACCTGTAAAGTCTTTGGCTTGCCGCGTCTATGCTCCTAGGCAAGCCACCGGTTTGACATGGGGAGATGCGATTTATGTCGGGCATTCCAGCTGAGCGCTCAGATCCCAGCCCTGATTATGGCTCCCACCTCTCCCTTGAAATCGCCCTCCTTTCATGGAATGGTGAAGGCAGTATTGCAAGCATGCCCGAGAGCTGAATGACTGTTGGTAATCCTGCTTCTGACCCGGCCTTCGCCCCCCTGCGCGACTTTCGACCGCTGTTGCTCAAGGCCCACAAGATTTTGATGGATGCTGAGAAAGACCGCTACGAGGCCAGCCACGGCGCGATCGCGACCAAGGGCGACTACCTGCGACTGGTGCTCAGCCACGAGCAGTTTAGCTGGTTGCGGCCCATTTCTCAGCTGATTGTACAGATCGACGAAGTGCTGATGTCAAAGCAGCCCCAGCCAGTGGAGCGCGCCCCAGAACTGCTCAACCAGGCCCGCCACCTGCTGCACGACACCGAGATCGGCCAGGTATTTCAAGATCGCACCCAGCTCGTCGCCCGCAGCAACCCAGAAATGGCCGCCATGGCCCAGCGCATGGATGAACTGATGCAGCCCTACGGCCCTCAGCCGGGAAACAGCCCCACCTGATCGACAACACCCACGTGCAGGCGACCATCCTGTGCAAAGATAAGAGGATTGCAAACAGAACGTTCCCACCTGGATGCCAGGCGCTAGGGAGGATTGAGTAAGAGCGAGTGTGTGTTATGAACGTTGGCGATCGCGTCCGAATCAAAGAATCCGTGATTTTTTATCACCACCCGCTGCACCGCAACGAAGCCTTCGATGCCAAGGGCCTGGAGGGTGTGATTATCAATATTCTCACCGACTACAAGGGCCGCCCCATCAGCCCCAACTTTCCCGTTCAGGTCGAGTTTGAGGTCGAGGGAGCCAAGCGTCCCCTGCGCGCGCACCTCAAGCGCGACGAACTAGAGAGCCTCTAAGAATCAAGAATTTACCGCAGGACGACCCTCCCAGCTATAGCTATAGCCACGTAGGTCAGGACAGTATGCTAGTGCCGTCATTCCTGCGCATGCGGGAATCCACTCTGGAGAAACTGCTCTCAAATGGATGCCCGTTGCTACGTGAACGACGAATAGCTACTACCTGTCTCTTATACACATCT
>PYER01000507.1 GCA_003017855.1 filamentous cyanobacterium CCT1 | reverse complement strand
CATCTGACTCAAGTCCTAAAGGTACTTCCTAGGAACAGATGACAAGCAAAGCCTAATCGCCCGAATCTTAAGGCAATGTCGCCGTAAGGATAGTTCATGGCTCCTGGTTTCTTGCGCAGCCTCCTACTGCTGAAGTGCGATCGCAAAGAAGACGCTCCGCTAGAGGAGCGATCGCCGAGTACTCCGATGCTCTGATAGCTTTTCTATCAGCTTCCCTATGCCAGTGAACCTGCTCAGAGTTACCTCCGGCGAGGGATAGGAATTTAGTTAAGCCTTGTTAACTTGAAAGTTGACGACCTAGGAGGTTACTTATGGCAGACTTTTCTGACCAAGTGGCTGAAACCACCAATAAAGCTTCTGAACAAGAAGCCAACACCGTTGAAGCGGTAAAAGACACCGTAACGGCGCCTCTGCCGAATCCCCCTGAGCTGAAGAACGAGGCAACTCCTCAACAGCTTCAGGAGCGGTTAAATTGGGGCGAACCGGCGCTAACCATCATTGATGTGCGCGATCGCGAAGCCTATAACCAAGAGCGCATCACCGGAGCAATTCCCATTTCGATGGCGACCTTAGCCGACTCGGTCAAAGACAGCTTAGAGCCTAGCCGCGATATTTATATCTATGGTGACGACGACCAGCAAACAGCCTTGGCTTCCGAGCAGCTAAGGAACGCTGGATTCACCCAGGTATCTGAGCTCAAGGGCGGATTGCCTGCATGGAAAGCCACTAGCGGCGCTACCGAAGGCATTCGCGGATAGAACCAGAATCAGGTTTCCATTCGAAAACGTTAAATGAACTGCTCCCTACGTGAAGTCGTTGGCTTTGCCGCCCCATAAGGGCTAGGGAGCAATTTATTGGATAAAAACGGTCGAAATGCAATAAAGTCAGGGCGTTATCAAAACACCCTGACTTTCTCTAATGATCACAAATGGTCAATCAAACTATTGACCGTAACAATCGCTAATGATGGCTACGCCGTCACTGCCGCATCGCCTTCACGTTGACCACTTGGGCTAATGGATTGTCCTTCAATGAAGGAGCGCAGCATCCAGGCCATATCTTCATGCTGCTCCATGATTCCAGTCAGGAAATCAGCAGTGCCTTCGTCGTGGAACTGCTCGGAGCACTGATCAATGTGGCCGCGCAGATTGCGAATCATGGATTCGTGATCCACCACTAGGCGAGACACCATTTCATTGGCATTGGGCAAATCGCCGGGATGCTCTTTGATAGAGGCATGCTGAATAAAGCTCTCGGCTGTTCCTAGGGGATAGCCGCCTAGGGCCCGCACGCGCTCAGCGTACTCGTCAATATTTTCAGTGATTAGTTCGTACTGTTCCTGCCAAAGTTCATGAAGCGTACGGAACTGAGGACCAACCACGTCCCAATGGTACTTCTTGGTTTTGATTAGAAGCAGATAGGAGTCAGCTAGATCTTGGTTGAGCAAACCAATAACCCCGTGACGTTGTTCGTCGGTTAATCCAATGTTGATGGGTCGCATATATGTGTAATAAATGATTGCTTCTACTATTCCATTAACTCTTATTTATTAAGTTTTCGCATCCATCAGTGGAGTGAAATACTAGCTCAATTCCCCTTCCCAAAGGGTTAGGAATTATAGCTCTAGAGGGATTCAGATGATTAGGCCCTGGTCTAGGGAAAGATCGTGGCGGCCTGTGCCGACCCAGCCAAATTCGGTATCAAGCCTGATTAACTCAAGCTGGTGCGGGAATAGGCTGAATCCAATGGAGGCGGAGGTGGCCGATTTTATCCTCAAGCATTTAAGCCGGGGCATGTACTGCCCTAGTAGCGCTCCAGCAGTAGCTCGACTTCCTGAGTCAGGGACAGCCCCTCCATGGCTTCCCATTCTGCTTGGCGCACCGCCAGATAGGTTTGCCCCAAGGGGCCAAGGGCTTCTAGCAGGAGGGGGGCCTGTTGGAGGGCGACGATCGCCATGCCTAAGCTTTCGGGCAGCCGGTCGATCTGCCGCTGGTCCCGTTCCTGCTCACCCAGGCTACCAGGGTCTACCTGCACGGGCTCCGGCAGGGTGAGCTGGCGTTCGATGCCGTCGAGGCCAGCGGCGATCGCCGCCCCCAGCGCCAGGTAAGGGTTGGCCGAACTATCCACGGTTTTCAGCTCGATGTGGGTAGGGCTGGGCTGGCGAAAGTTGGAAGGAATCCGAATCGCCGCTTCCCGGTTGTCATAGCCCCAGCAGCGAAACGCACCGCTCCAGCACTGGGGCTGGAGTCGTCGGTAGG
>PYER01000506.1 GCA_003017855.1 filamentous cyanobacterium CCT1 | reverse complement strand
GGGGCTAGGGAACGGGCTTTCTCCCTTCGGGAGTTTCACGAACGACTCCGCTCAGCCCTCGGTTATTTTCAGGGCAACGTCCCATGACGCTGGCGCGTCACTCCAAACGATGAAAAGGCTCACAGCCTTTCCCTGAGCGGAGTCGTAGGCTTTGCCGCCCCAAAGGGGCTAGGGAACGGGCTTTCTCCCTTCGGGAGTTTCACGAACGACTCCGCTCAGCCCTCGGTTATTTTCAGGGCAATTTCACTTCAATAAACTCGCCTAGACAGGCTCGCGGCAACTTGATGAGGACTACGGCTCAAAAACTTACCTCGCCAATCCGGAATCGAATGTATTACGTTGTAGTATACCAAGGGCCGTACTCCGCAGCGCTTCCACAGCAACTCTGCTGGAACTGCTGAGAGCCGGTACCAGGTTTGCCGCTGTCCCCATCGGTCTGTCACCTCTGGTTTTGACAGGCTGACTTTGCCCTGCGGACTTTGAAGCCAGCAAGGCGATCGCGGCGGGCTACTCAACCTGCACAGTACTAAACACCGTTCCGAGAAAAACCATGCTGCTCTACCTCCGCGTTGCCAAACGCCCCAATCAACCTGACCCTCCCCAGCCAAAGCCCCAGTCATCCACACCCGAGTCGCCAGCACCTCTGGAGCAAGACTTGCTGGCTCGACATCACCGGGCAGAGGCCTACAGGGTGTACCAAAAAGCTAGAGAGGACCACCTCTGTGAACGACGGTTCATTCTCTGAATCAGACCCCAGAGCTTGGCAGTCGATCGCGGCTGTCAGGCTCTTTTGGCTTCCACAGCAGCAGGTTTAGCCGCGCTGTTGCGGTTGCGCAACACCTGGGCCTTGGCCGTCAGATCCTGAAAGAAGTCGGTTTCGACAATTTCTTTCACCTGCTTCTGGCGCTTGGCCTCATCAATTTCAATCCGCAGGTCACGCACCTGCTGTTTTAGCTTTTGCTCGCGGCTGTAGACCTGCTGAGCCATCCGGCCAAACACCCGGGCCAGCTGACCAATTTCGTCGGTGCGGCGGGCGATCGCCCCCAGCTGTCCCAGCTCAAACTTTTCGGCCTCAATCGCTGCCGCCGTGCGAGCAATACCGAGTACCGGGCGGGCGATCAGGCGATCGGCCATCAGCACGGCCACCCCTGCCGTCAGCCCGGTAAAAATAGCGATTACCCCCAGCAGCATTCGCTTGTTGCGGTTCACTTCTACTAGGTAGCTGGCCTCAGGGATGACTGTGCCCACCACCCAATCGAGCTGTTCCAATCGGGTAAACGAAATCAAATAGCGTTCTCCAGTCACTGGATCCTTAAAGGCAAATCGCCGCAGGTCTGTCAAGCCCTCCAGATCTATCCCCTGCTCTCGCAGTGTTTTGCTGGCAATACGCAGCAGAGGATTCTCCACGGTCTCAAGCTGCTGTAGCCGAGGGTTCGCCGAATCTTGCCCCTGGGGCGGCATCACTTCAGCCACATCTGTCGAGGCAATCAGATCCTGCCGGGCGTTAATAATAAATGCCTCGCCGTTGTGATTATTTTGCAGCTGCTGCAAGTACTCCGAAAGCTGAGTCAGCTCTATGCCAACCCCAATCACGCCCCAAATTTCTCCTTCTGGGTTAATCAGCGCCGTCGTCGCATCTAGCCCTGGTGTCTGGGTCGAGCGGTAAACGTACACGGTCCAGGCCCGATTTTCTGAAGACTCCAGGGCGTTTCGATACCAGGGCCGATCCGGTGCGAAGAAAGGCGGATCCATCTTGTAAGTTTCAGTGGTGACCCGCTTTAAACCACTCGCCTCGATCGCATAGGTGTTGACCGTAGCCGTCGTGCTTTTGCTCGCCCCATCCCAATCGCGCAGGTGAAAGTGAAGCCGTCCATCGGCGGTACGCTGAGCCCCATAAAAATCGCCTGCAGCATCCCCATACTGCACCCAGGTAAAGTTGGGGTTGGCCCGCAGCACGCTGAGCAAAAATAGCTCCCGATCTTGAGCGCTGGTCAAATCAATCAAATTCTGGCCCAGGCTGCTGTTTAAGAGCGACTGCGCCGATTCAGCATTGTAAAATAGCTTTTCTACCTCCTGGGAGGTACCCAGGGTAATCTCCTGGTTCACCTGATCGACGATGGTATCAATATTGCGCTTAGACACCAGCGACCAGGGCACGTAGACGATCGCCGCCGTAGTCCCCACCGTCAGCAGCATAGCTGCGACCAGCGTGGCCTTTAAGCCGGGAGGTTTGGGAAGGCGAAAGGGGAGGGGCATGGT
>PYER01000505.1 GCA_003017855.1 filamentous cyanobacterium CCT1 | reverse complement strand
ACACCCTGCGCTTCGGCCCAAGCTGGCAGCGGCAATGGCCGCGCTTGGGCCAGTGGTTTGAGGGGCTGCACCAGCGATCGTCAGTGCAGGAGACAATGCCTGTAAAAGATACTACGCTGCTGAAACACTCACAAACTCACCTGTAGAGCAGGGCTTTGGAATGGGCTCACCCCTCTCGTGTAAATCTTCGAAATGCAGTTCAATAGCTTCTCTGATCAGCCTCAACACTTCTTCCTTGTTATCACCTACGGCAACACAGCCCGGCAAGTCTGGAACGTAAGCACCATAGCTGTTTGAGCCTTTCTCAACGATGACTATGTATTGAAGATCCATGCTCATTTCAAACCTGCTTGCTTGAAAATGCTGTTGAGTGTCCCCGGAGGCACATCAATACTTGGCTTACCAGCAACCGTTACCGTTCCAGGTTTGGTTGAATGACGAAACTGTCGGTGGCTGCCTTTGATCCTAACCTGGTACCATCCATCTTCTTCTAGCAGCTTAATAATCTCACGAACTTTCATGAGTTGTCTGCTCCTGAACGGGCTACATCCCAACCGTAAGGCCCTCGAAATGCAAAATTGCGCAGTTTGTCCCGCTATGGGTGCCCATTCTGGGTGCTACACCCTAAACCGTAAGGCTCTCGAAATGCCAAAGAATAAAATTGCAGAGATTGCAATCCTGGTGAAGGATTGTTGGCCGCGATCGCGTTGTCGATTTCTCGCTATGCTAGAAATCCAGCGGTGTAGTACATTTGCGGCTTGTGACTCTGTCCTCTGCTTCTGAAACCCTAGTCAACCAGCCCGAGCGGCTAGAGGCGCGGCTTAAGGAGATTCCCCGAGAGCCCGGTGTCTACTTTATGAAGGACAGCCGGGGCGAGACGCTCTACATCGGCAAGTCGAAGGTGCTCAAGAACCGGGTGCGGTCCTACTTTCGCGACAAGCACCACCACGCCCCCCGCATTGCCCTGATGGTGATGCAGATCGTCGATATCGAGTTCATCGTTACCGACACCGAGGCGGAGGCCCTGGCCCTGGAGGCCAACCTGATCAAGCAGCACCAGCCCCACTTCAATGTGCTGCTCAAGGACGATAAGTCCTACCCTTGGATATGTATCAAAAACGAACGGTTTCCCCGTGTCTTTTCCACACGCAAGCTCATCAAGGACGGCTCGGAATATTATGGCCCGTACACGAGCATGAAAACGGTACGTACCCTCTTGGACTTGGTGAAGAGCCTTTACCCGCTGCGCACCTGTAACTACGACCTGTCAGAAGAAAAAATAGAAGCTGGGAAATATAAGGTTTGCCTAGATTATCATTTGGGTAATTGCGCAGGACCATGTGAAGGTTTTCAGAGTGAGAAAGACTATCACGATCAAATCGAAGCGATTCGGCAAATCATAAAAGGAAACTTTAAAAGCTCCATTCAAAACTTCAAGCAGCAAATGAAGTCATTTGCAGAGGAGATGGAGTTCGAAAAGGCGCAACGGGTCAAGGATAAAATCGATGTGCTGGAGAACTATCAAGCCAAATCCACCGTGGTCAACCCAAAGATCAACAATGTGGATGTGTTCTCCATTATTTCGGACAAGACCCATGCCTACATCAACTTTTTACAGATTTCGCATGGAGCTATTGTTCGATCGCACACCTTGGAAATCAAAAAGAAACTGGAAGAAACGGACGAAGAGTTGCTCCAATTGGCAATTACGGAAATCCGGCAGCGGTTCAAATCGCAATCCAAAGAGGTCTACCTCCCATTTGCTGTTACCGTAGAGGAAGATCTGAAGATCACGCTCCCAAAGTTGGGCGATAAACGCCGCATTCTGGACCTATCAGAGCGTAATGCCAGATACTACAGACAGGATAGACTAAAACAAATCAAGATCACCGATCCGGACAGGCACACCAATCGGATCATGCAGCAGATGAAGGCGGATTTACGGTTGTCCGAAGAACCTCGTCACATCGAATGCTTTGACAACTCCAATATACAGGGTAGCAACCCCGTAGCGGCCTGCGTAGTTTTTAAGGATGGCAAACCTTCGAAAAAGGATTATCGCCACTTCAATATTAAAAGCGTGGAAGGGCCGGACGATTTTGCCAGTATGGAAGAAGTGGTCTTCCGAAGGTACAAGCGATTGCTCAATGAGGAAGAACCCCTGCCGCAACTGATCGTGATTGATGGGGGCAAAGGGCAATTATCATCTGCCTTAAAAAGCTTGGAAGTATTGGGATTGAGGGGGAAAATAGCCATTATCGGG
>PYER01000504.1 GCA_003017855.1 filamentous cyanobacterium CCT1 | reverse complement strand
CCCCTTACCCATCCACCCCATACCCTTCAACCTCCGCTCCGTTTAGCCTGATAGCCCTTGGCCACCAGAAGTTCGACTAATTTCTGGGCATGGTCGCCCTGAATTTCTATGCTGTCTTCCCTGGCGGTGCCGCCCGTACCGCACTGGGCCTTGAGCTGCTTGGCCAGCGCCGCGAGCGAATCGGGCGAATGCTGAAAGCCCGTGATCACCGTCACGGTTTTGCCGCCGCGCCCCTTTCGGCTGACCTGCACCCGCACCGTTTGCTGATTGGGCGGGCGATCGGGTACCCCCCGCGCCATCGGGTCGGCGGGGCCAAACTCGCGGTAGACGTGGCGGTCGGTCGCTCCCGAATCTTTTCCCGCCCCAGATTTAGATTTACCCTTAGCCATAGCCGTTCAGTAGACTGCCTGATTTATACCATCTAGGGGGAAACGGGGTGCAAGGTTCGGGGCAGCAGGCGCAAGGTCAGCTAGACCCTGGCCCTTCAGACCTCAAACCCTTTCTCTGCGATCGCTACACTACAGATAGATTTGTTTATGCCACCGCTATGCAACTTCACCTCAAGGTCTGGCGTCAGATCGATGCCGATACCCCCGGCCAGTTTCAGACCTACACCGTAGCCAATGCCCACCCCGACATGTCCTTTTTGGAGCTGCTCGACGTGCTCAACGAGCAGCTCATCCACGCTGGGGGCGACCCGGTGGAGGTTGACTACGACTGTCGCGAGGGCATCTGCGGCTCGTGCGGCGTCATGATCAACGGTAAAGCCCACGGTGGGCTGCCCCAGACGGCGACGTGCCAGTTGTACCTGCGGCACTTCAACGACGGTGACGAGATTACCATCGAACCCTGGCGGGCCAAGGGCTTTCCGGTGATCAAAGACCTGGTGGTAGACCGGGCCGCATTCGATCGCATCATCATGGCGGGCGGCTATATCTCGGTCAAAACCGGGTTAGCTCCGGAGGCCAACGCCATCCCCGTAGCCAAGGCCAGCGCCGATGCCGCCTTTGACTACGCCACCTGCATCGGCTGTGGAGCCTGTGTCGCCGCCTGCCCCAACGCCTCCGCCTCCCTCTTCACCGCTGCCAAGGTAGCCCACCTGGCCCACCTGCCCCAGGGCCACCCCGAGCGCCAGCGGCGGGTGCTGGCAATGGGTGATCAAATGACGACCGAGGGCTTTGGCGACTGCTCCAACCACGGTGAATGTCAGGCGGTGTGTCCCAAGGGCATCTCGATCGATGCGATCGCCACCATGCGCCGCGAGTACGTACGGGCCGTCACGGGTCTGTAAGCCCCAATCCAAAATCCCCAATCTAAACAAAATTAGCCGTTACTCCTCCTGCCAGACCCGCACAGTGCCATCCCACCCGGCGCTGACCAGCGTCTTGCCATCAGGAGCAAAATCTACCCCCCATACCCAGCCCTCGTGGCCCTGCAAGATGGAGACTAACCGCCCCTGCGCCATATCCCACAGGCGAATGGTGCTGTCGTTGCTGGCGGTGGCCAGCAGCTGACCGTCGGGGCTAAAGGCCAGGCTGTTGACCGGAGCCGGATGCGCTTTGAAGCAGGTGGTCTCGCGACCGCTGTTGAGCTTCCAAAAGCGCACGGTGCAGTCGGCACTGGCACTGGCCAGCAGCCAGTTATTGGGGCTGGCTGCCACCGAGAGCACTTCGCCAGTATGGCCGGTGAGTACGTGGTTGCTGCCCTTACCCTTGAGCCGATACAGGCGCAGGGTTTTGTCCTGGCTGCCGCTGATTAGAGTGGTGCCATCGTGGCTGACGGCGATCGCCCGAATCCAGTGGGTATGACCATTGAATCGATGGATCAGGGCGCGGTCGCTCAGCCGCCAGACGCAAATTTTGTTGTCTTGGCCACCGCTAAACAGGTACTTGCCGTTAGGGCTAAAGGCGACAGCCCGCACCCAGTTGCTGTGGCCCTCCAGCTGGCCCAGAGCCTCCCCGGTGGTGAAATCCCACAGTTGAACGGTGTTGTCATTGCTAACGCTGGCAAAACAGGTGCGATCGGGGCTGACAGCCACCGCCCGCACCCAGGCCCGGTGGCTGTCGATTACCTGCATGGTGTGGCCAGTGGCCAGGTTCCACACCCGCACGCTTTTGTCGCCGCTGCCGCTGATGATAAAGTTGCCGTCGGCGCTGACCGCTACCGATCGCACCCAGCTGCTGTGGCCTGTCAGTACTCGGCGACAGATCCACTTAGGATGGCGGGCCGCCGCCGGGGGGGAGGCCGCACTGGCAGCCTGGTCG
>PYER01000182.1 GCA_003017855.1 filamentous cyanobacterium CCT1 | reverse complement strand
CCCCCGGCCCACTTGAGAAACGGGCGTGGGTAGAGAGAGGTAGAAGCTGAAAGTGCCGCCGTCACAAAACTGCCCCAAAAACGTTAAAGATCAAATGTACTTCTAAAAGAATGCCCCAACTATAGCAAAGCTCCGCCCAGCCGCAACGTCTGATTGCCCAATGGATTGCCCGCCGCTTTACTCCAGCGTTTTATCGTGGGTTAGGATGTAAAACGAAGAAACCTCGGGAATGGGCGCTGCGGCCTCACGCGCACTGGCCCCAGCCCTGGCCTCTACCCCCCGACCTGCCGCCATGAAAGATTTTTTTGATAACGTTTCGCGCTATCCCCGCTACTTTATTTCGTTTACGCTAGGCGTGTTCTTTAACGCCGCTCAGCCCCTGGTGCCGTTGTTGCAGCGCCCCTCGACGGCGATCGCGCTGATTGGCGCTCTGGTGGCCGGTTTTCTGTTTCTCACCTTTACCCTACGGGCCATGCTGGGCCTGGGTTAATGCCCTTACGTTCAGGAGTTCAGGCCAATGGCCAACAATCGTCGCGTCGAGCGGGTGGCTTCGCTGATCAAACGCGAAATCAGCCAGATGGTGATGCTAGACATCAAAGACGACCGGGTGGGGGCGGGCATGGTGAGCGTCACCGACGTTGACGTGTCGGGCGACCTGCAGCACGCCAAGGTGTTTGTCAGCATCTATGGTACCGACGAGGCCAAAGCCGAAACCATGGAAGGGCTTAAGGCAGCCACGGGCTTTGTGCGCAGTGAGCTGGGCCAGCGACTACGGCTGCGGCGCACCCCCGAAATTATCTTTAGAGAAGACCTGGGCGTTGAGCGCGGCACCCGCGTGCTGTCGTTGATTAATCAGCTCAGCCAGGAGCGGGCGGCCAAGGGACTGTCTGACGAACCTGACGCTGAGCTGGACGGTGACCCCGCTGCAGCCACAAGTCCTACCGAGGAAGAAGAGTGAGTCAGGCGATAGCGCCCGCCCGGCTACCCGCTCCTGACAGCCTTTCGCTGGCGGAGCAGGTGGCTCAGATGGTGGTGGTGCGGGCCTCGGGCCACCTGTTTGACCACGAAATTCGCTACCCTGCCTGGGAGGCCGACCAGGCCACCCTCACCCGCTACGTAGAAGAACTGGGGGTGGGCGGCGTCATTTTGCTGGGGGGCAGCGCGGCAGAAGTGGGCCTCAAAACCCAGACGCTGCAAAGCCAGGCGCGCGTGCCGCTGCTGATCGCCGCCGATGTAGAAGAAGGGGTGGGGCAGCGCTTCAGCGGGGCGACATGGTTTCCGCCGCCGATGGCGCTGTCGGCGATCGCAAGCCGCGACCTTGAAACCGCCTTGGCCTACGCCGAGGCGTTTGGGGCTGCCACCGCCGCCGAGGCCCTGGCGATTGGCCTCAACTGGGTGCTGGCGCCCACGGTCGATATCAACAACAACCCCGACAACCCGGTCATTAACGTGCGGGCCTTTGGGGATGACCTGGAGCGGGTCTGTGCCCTCACCCAGGCCTTTTTGCGCGGCGTGCAGACCCAGCCGGTGCTGAGTGCCGCCAAGCATTTTCCCGGCCACGGCGATACGGCGATCGATTCGCACCTGGAGCTGCCGGTGCTGCCCCACGATCGCGATCGCCTCCACAAATTAGAGCTGGTACCGTTTCAGCGGGCGATCGCTGCCGGAGCAGACGCCATCATCACTGCCCATCTGCGCATTCCCGCCCTCGATACTCGCCACCCAGCCACCCTTTCCGTCCCCATTCTCACCGGACTGCTGCGCCAGGAGCTGGGCTTTGATGGGCTAATTGTCACCGATGCCCTGATCATGGGGGCGATTACAAACGCCTACGGCCCCTATGAAGCGGCGGTGTTAGCGGTCGAAGCCGGGGCCGACGTACTGCTGATGCCGGGCGACCCCGAGGGAGTGATCGCCGCCGTGGTCGAAGCGGTACACCGGGGCCGCCTTACCCCAGAGCGTATTTTGGCCAGCGTTGAGCGCCTGTGGCGAGCCAAGCAAAAGGCAGCCCCAGCCCTGCTGCCCGATGGCGCAGGCCATGCCTGGGAGCACCTGCCGCCGCCCCCCGTGCAGCTCCATGCCCTGGCCCAGCCTGCCACCCGCCGCCTCGCCGCCGATATCCTCACCGCGTCGATGACGGTGCAGGGGCAGATATCTCCCTGTACGGCTGCTGCCCCTGGCGACAATCTGGTGCTGGTGGATGACATCGTTGGCTGTCGCTTTTTAGACCGCACGGCGGCGGCGATCGTGTGGCCCCAGAGCCACTACTTTCAGCTCAAGCTAATTGATACGCAGGGGTGCATCCAGGAGCCTCAGGTCAGCAATTTACGGCCTAGCCTGGTGCAGATCTTTGTGCGGGGCAATCCCTTTCGCGGGTCGGCAGCTCTCATTCACCTGGCCACCACCTGGCTCGATGCCCTGCGCGAGGCCGATTGTCTAAAGGGCGTCATCATCTACGGCAGCCCCTACGCTTTGGAGCAGCTGCGACCCCATCTAGGCCAAACCTCCTACGGCTTTACCTATGGGCAAATGCCCCTGGCCCAAAGCCAAATTTTACCGACCCTGCTGCCAGAGCTGACGGCGACCCTAAGTCGAGAGTTCACCGATTAGCCTCTCCGCCAAGGCACGTTCGAGATATCGCTAACTGGGTTGGATCCTCTGGAGACCACCGCTGGCTGAGCGAAATCGCAGCTAGCAGCAGTTCTGCGAGGCGGCAGGGATGGTCGGCTTCGGGACAACGATATTGCCAATCAGCTGCTGTTCAATCAGCAAACTTAAAGTCTTTTATCAGCTTTTTATACTTTTGTTTCACCACGTTGAGAAAACTAAGGTGATTACAGGATGCTAAAGGAGTCGCTTACCACCCTTAGGTAAAGTCATGTTCTCGGAGCTGTCTTTAGCACCCCGCTACCGCCTCGACGACGAATCTCCCTGGCTGAAGGGAATTGATCCCCTGCGCCGCTACTGGATCTGCGTCAACGGCGATCAGCGGGCCATGCGGGTGCTGCCGGGGCTATCGACCCAGAGCGTTGAGGCGTTTAAGCAGGCTATTCGCGGATTCAGATATCTTGCCATTGGGCAGGAGCTGACGCTACCAGCTGGGATGAGCGATCGCATTACGCTCTACTGCGTGGCCGAAAACTGCTACGCGATCGCCGACAAGTCTACCGAGGCCGAGGTCTGGCACCTGTTCGATGCCGAGTCGCTAGAGTCGCTGCTGCTCACCGCCCACCCCGACTGGCAGTGCGCTCCCGAACACCTCAACCTGGGGCGATCGCTACTGACCGCTGCCTGGGGCCAACCCGCTGTGCCCAAGGCGGCCTAGCTTGAGAGAATGTGCGACCAGCGGGACGCGGCGATCGCGCCCATTGTCGCTATCAACGCATTATTGAAGACCTAATCTGCCTACTTCTTCCTAACCGCGATCGATCTGCATCAGCTCTTGCAGCGAGGCCAGCAGCTTGATCACAGCCGATTGCAGCGTGTCGTCTGCGGTCAGCACAAAGGTCCACCGCACATTGACGGTGAAGAGCGAGGTTTTGACCCGCCCCTTGACCACGACCTGTTGGCTGCCATCTGGGCTGAGCGCTTCCTCTACCTCTATGGGTATTGCCCGCATGTTGACCGCCTCGGCCTGCAGGTAAACGTAGATTGCCTCAGGGCCGACAATCGGTTCCTCAAAGGGGGCGAGCAGCACCCCGTCAGGCTCAAATAGGGCCGCTGCAGCGCGGTAGTCTTCGGCGTTGAAGCCCGCAAAGTAGCGATCGACCGCAGCGGAAACCGCGGCCAAATCCAGGGTTGCGTCTGCCACATCGGTAGGCATGGTCATTCTCTCAAGTTAAACAGTCTCAGCTTACGGGGTTCGGCCTGAGTCAGGCTTCTACCCTTTGACAGGACAACTAAAAACCGGGTTCCCGCTGGATGGCCTGTCCCTATCCCTCTTCTGTCACCTCGCAGGAATCCGGTTCTCATTTTGGCGACCAGCTTAGGCAATGGGGTCAATACCCATGGTGACCACAGCCTGACGCAGCACCGTAATCTGCTGGTTAAAGTCGAGCTTAGAAATTTGCCCAAACACAGCTACAGCGTCGCTGCCCAGTTTGTAGTAGTCAGGCACGGCAATGACCGTACCAGCCCGCATATCTTCTGCTAGCTGGTACCAGAAAGCCAGCTTGGTGTTGTTGGTCAAAACACCGTAGGCGCGGGTAGCCGGGGTGCTTTTACGCTCGACCAGGTCACGCATGAACTGCAGCTGCTCAGAGGGCACCATAGCCCGAACCTGGGCCAGTAGACCCTCGGCGAACTGCAGGCGGGCTGCACCGGGGGCGGCCGGAGTGATGGCTCGGCCCATGTTGTCGTACAGAACCCACAGCAGACCCAGCTGCTCGTCGGTAGCCAAACCATTAAAGGCCGCAATTGCACTAGCAACTGGAGTCACGGTACCAATAGAGGCGATCGCCGGAGCGGTTGATATGTAGGTCATAGAAACCTCCAAAGGGTGAACAATTTGCCTTCACAGCTCTACCGTAACAAAAGATTACAAAATGTTTAGCGATCGCGCATTCGACAAATTTATGTGCATCGTTGGGGGTTCTCAATGTTCCCTGCGGTTGCGAGAGCTGGAGTGCTTGCCCTGTCAGGGCTGAGGTTGAGCTGGTTCAAGTCAGTCAATGAGTATCATTACTTATTTGTAAGAGCACGATCCGCTGGGGGAGGTTGAGAACGTCATTGTTCAAGACCTGCTAGGGTCGAGGATGCAGGGTGGGGCCCAGGGGCGATCGCGCCTCAAGCCGAACTTCGCGCTCTGGCGCCCATTCTGGGTGAAAATAGGGAGGCTTAATTAGACCTGTCACCTTACCCAGGAAGGAGCCTAAGTCGTGACCCAAGCCATGCCTGCTGCCATTGCCCAAGACTGGTCGGCCCTCCTGCAGCGGCTGATCGGCGGGGAATCGCTCAGCCAAGACCAGGCTGAAACTCTGATGCGCGGCTGGCTTAGCGAAGAGATCCCAGAGGCTGTATCGGGTGGGCTGCTAGCGGCGCTCCAGGCCAAAGGCGTTTCGGCAGACGAACTGGCTGGGATGGCGCGGGTGCTCCAGAGGCAGTCGTTGGGCGGCGAGGCCAAAATTCACCACCCCACCCCCTGCATCGACACCTGCGGCACGGGCGGCGACGGGGCGCACACCTTCAACATTTCTACCTGCGTAGCTTTTGTGGCAGCGGCGGCGGGGGTGAGAGTCGCCAAGCACGGTAACCGCTCGGCCTCCAGCAAAGTCGGGTCAGCCGATGTGCTAGAAGCCCTGGGCGTGAACTTGGGGGCCGACCCGGCGCAGGTCAGAGCGGCGCTAGACGAAGTGGGCGTAACGTTTTTGTTTGCTCGGGGCTGGCATCCGGCTATGAAAGCGGTGGCCCCCCTGCGCAGCACCCTCAAGGTGCGCACGGTGTTTAACCTGCTGGGGCCGCTGGTCAACCCCCTGCAGCCCACCGGCCAGGTGATTGGGGTTTACAATGGGTTAGTCGTGCCCGCGATGGCCGAGGCGCTAAACCAGCTAGGCATTCCCCAGGCGATCGTGCTGCACGGACGCGAGCGGCTGGACGAAGCGGGTCTGGGCGACAAGACCGACCTGTCGGTGGTCGAAAACGGCCAGGTGACTAGCATTACGATTGATCCCCAAGCTTTAGGACTGGCCACTGCCCCTCTCAGCGCTCTGCGCGGCGGCGAGGTCGAAGAAAACACCGCCATTCTGACCGCTGTATTGCAGGGCAAAGGTACCCAGGCCCAGCGGGATGTGGTAGCCCTGAATGCGGCCCTGGCCCTAAAAGTCGGCGAAAAGGTCCAGGCCGATTCCCTAGACGATGCGATCGCGGAAGGCATTGTTCTAGCCAAAGACATTCTCGCCAGCGGAGCCGCCTGGGAGAAACTGCAGGCCCTGGTGGCGTTTCTGGCCTAGAACAGTCGGTGGCTGAGCGGAGTCGAAGCCACCCACCGAGACCATCAGCCGTCGGGAAACTGCCAGCAGGCAATGTGCTCAACTCGGCGACTGCCGCAATCGCAGGAGAGGTTCTCGTCGTCTGAGGCCATCCAGGTGGCATCGCAGTCGCGGCAGTGGCAGAGAATGTTGTTCAAGTTGGCCTGGGCCAGGCCAAAGCGCCAGCGCGCCAGCTCGTCAGGGGTGAAGTGGGAGGGGGAGTCGACCATAGAGCAGTCTGGATGCTGAGCTTATCGTGATCCTGTTATAGACGAACGTTCCAACATTTGAGCGTTTTCAGACTTTAGTGATGTCCCTATTCAGGTGGCTCTGGCTATACCAGTGGCTTTAGCCTGATCTTGATTCACGTCCCCTGGCGGCGATCGCCTGCCCCGCCAGCCAGCCCGTCGTCCAGGCGTTTTGAAAGTTAAACCCGCCGGTTACGCCGTCGATATTGAGAATTTCGCCCGCGAAGTATAGCCCTGGGCAGCGGCGGCTCTCCATCGTTTTGAAATTGACCTCGGCTAGGGGAATGCCGCCGCAGGTAACAAATTCGTCTTTGAAAACGCCTTTGCCTGCGATCGCGTAGTCTCCCCGGGTCAGCTCGTTCACCAGGGTCTGGAGCTGCGCCTTCGACAGGTCGGCCCAGTTCAGCTTGGTGCCCAGGTTGGCCCGGTGCTGGGTCAAATACTGCCACAGCCGCCGCGACAGCTCCGGGAAGGGCGAAAACGCCGCCACCTGGCGCTTGCCCTGGTCTTGCTTGAGGGCCAGCAGCTTTTGCCGCACCTGGTCTTGCTTGAGGGCGGGCAGCCAGTTCACCGTCAGCGTGGCCCGGTAGCGCTGGCGATGCAGACCCATCGCCCCGTAGGCCGAGAGCTTGAGCACTGCCGGGCCGCTCAGCCCCCAGTGGGTAACCAGCAGCGGGCCGCTCTGGGTCAGGGCGGGCGAGTCTTCCAGCGCCAGAGAGAGCTGCACGGTTTCAACCGACACCCCAGCTAGCTCGCGCAAGGCCGGATCGGGCACGGTGAAGGTAAACAGCGAGGGCACGGGCGGCACCAGGTCATGACCCAGCTTGAGAGCCAGTCGGTAGCCGTTGGGGCTGCTGCCGGTAGCCAGCAGCAGATGGTCGCAGCGCCACTCGGCCCCGGCGCGGGTGGTGAGCCCAAAGCCGGTCTCGCTGGGCTCAATTTGGGCAACTGCCTGGCCCGTGTAAATGCGAATGCCCAGCCGCCGCGCTTCCCCCAGCAGGCAGTCAACGATGGTGCCCGAATCGTCGGTGGTGGGGAATATGCGGCCATCGGCCTCGGTTTTAAGCCGCACCCCCCGCTGCTCAAACCAGGCCACCGTATCCTGGGGCTGAAAACGGCTGAAGGGGCCGCGCAGAACCTTGCTGCCGCGCGGATAGTGGGTGACTAGCACGGCAGGGTCAAAGCAGGCGTGGGTAACATTGCAGCGCCCGCCACCCGAAATTCTCACCTTGGCCAGGGGTTCGCGGCCCGCGTCAAAGATGTGGATTGAGGCGCTGGGGTTGGCTTCGGCGCAGGCGATCGCCCCAAACAACCCCGCCGCCCCCGCTCCAATCACAATTAGCGAGGCGTGCTGGGGCGGCTCTGGCGCTAGCGACCCAGTCACGGCACCTGCCCCGGTAAATAAACGTTGGAACTGATGCTGCCCTGGCGCTGGGCGCGGCGATGGAGAATTTCGAGCTTGCCCCCCGCCGCCTGAATAAACGCCCGCTGCCGCCGATAAAGCCCCTGAAACAGGTTGGCCAGCAGTAGCGCCACCAGGGCCACCACCAGTCCCGCCGCTGTGGAAATCAGGGCTTCGCTCACCCCGGCGGTGACTCCGGTGGCGGCAGGGCCGCTGGTCTCGCCCAGCCGCAGGGTCGAAAATGTCTGCATCAGGCCCAGTACGGTGCCGAGTAAGCCCAGCAGTGGCGCCACACCCACCACCGTTTCAAATAGCGTTTGAAACCGCTTCAGCAGGGGCATTTCGGCCTGAGCAGCGCTTTCCAACGCGAGGCGAAATTCTTCGGGAGGGGCGTCGCTGAGGGTGAGGGCCGCCAGAAAGATGCGGGCAATGGGCAGCTGCTGGTGCTGCTTGAGTTTTGCGATCGCCCGCTGCGGGTTTTGACTAAAAGTGTTGAGCACCTGGGGCACCAGCCCCCGCTGCTGGCGACTGAGCTGCACCCAAAACCAGCCCCGCTCTACGGCCAGGGCCAGGGTCAGCAGCGAACACAGCAGCAGCGGCCACATCACAATGCCCCCCGCCACAAACCAGTTACCCATAGCGCCGCCGCCCTCAGCCAAGACCCATCTATGATACTGGCCGAGGTGGATTTGCGGTTCAAGGTTCAGAGTCTAGGGCCAATCCTTGAACCCTAACCCTGAACCCCTCTGCCTACATCGCGCCGGGAAAGTGCTCGATCTGGGCGTAGCCGCTGAAGACCAACTGGTTGCCCTTGGTTTCGAGCCGGTTAACCCGCAGCAAAACACCATCCAGGTTAAAGCGCTCCAGATCGACCATGCGGTTGAGCACGTCGGCAAAGCCCTCAGTCAGCGTGGTCGAGAGCGGCAGCATATCATCGGGAATGCCGTCAGGCAAAAATTCGGCATCGGCAAAAATAATCCGCCGCCGCTTTTCTACCGTGACCTTGGCCAACAGCTGAATCGGCACATCTTTGCGGTTGGGCAGATCGGTCTTGGCCGTAATCTTAACGACCTGCTCAGGCATCAGGGTGATGTGGATATCCCGAAAGGTAACGGGGTCGCCCCCAGAGAGGGAGGTCACCGCGTCGTCGGTGACCCCCTCCAAATGCTGGCGCACGAGCTGGGCTTCAAAGGCGCGGTTAATGGCGTCTTCGTTTAAGACCACCTGGGCTACGGCCTGGGTAGGCTGGCGCAGGCGAATCTTGCCGCTGATCGCCGAGCCGACATCAATCGACACCGCATCGGTCTCGAACATCATCTCAGCGGCCTCAAACTCTTTGCGAATGATCAGGCCGCGCCCTTCCATTCGAAAGCTGTCGATCGTGCCCTGCAGCAGCTTGCTGGGCGGGGAGCAGCGTACCGCCACCTCGACTGCATCACTGCTGCTAAACAGATGCCTGAGCGACTGGGTAGCCACAGAGTTGATCATCCGTTCGCCAAAGTCGTTGGACCCTTTGGATTGAAACCCGGTAAAGCCACCGAACATAGAGGTTAGTACCACCTAATTCCCCTACTGTTGTAACAAAATATGAAGCCCAATGACAGCGGCATTGCTAATGGCTCCTATTGGAGATACTGATAACTGGACTCAGGCCACGATCGCATTGGCGGAGTCTCCCTGAAAGAGAATCGCCCCTGAAACCGCCTCCAGCTCTGGCTCGCAGGCTGTACCCGCAGGCTCTAGACAACGCCCCAAAGCCGCCGCAATCGGGGCAAGGCTGTGGGCAAGCGCAGCCATCTCCTCCAGGGTAAGGGCCTGACGCGCATCTGACACAGATTCGTCGGGGATTGGGTGACATTCTACTATCAGTCCATCGGCCCCAGCGGCGATCGCAGCCCGAGCCAGAGCCGGCACCAGCTCGCGCTTGCCGGCGGCGTGACTGGGGTCTACCAGCACCGGCAGATGGGTAATCTGCTTTAGCGCCACTACGGCCCCTAGGTCCAGCACGTTGCGGGTGTAGGTGTCAAAGCTGCGAATGCCCCGCTCGCAGAGCACCACGTTGGGGTTGCCGTGGCTGAGGATGTACTCCGCCGCCATTACAAACTCCTCCAAGGTAGCGGCCAGCCCCCGCTTGAGCAGCACGGGCTTAGTCGTGCGGCCCAGCGCCTTGAGCAGGTCAAAGTTCTGCATGTTGCGGCTGCCCATTTGTAGCACATCCACGTAGTCAGCCATCAGCTCAATTTGATCGATCGCCATCACTTCAGAAATCACCGGCATCGCAAACCGCTGGCGCACATCGGCTAAAATTTGCAGCCCCGCCTCTCCCATGCCCTGAAAGGCGTAGGGCGACGTGCGCGGCTTGAACACTCCGCCCCGCAGCGCCTGCACGGGCGTAGACGAGAGATGTTGCGCGACCTGCTCCATTTGAGCAGCGCTTTCAACGGCGCAGGGGCCGCCCACAATCAGCAGGGTTTCGCCACCCACGCTAACGGTTTCGCTCAGGGCGATCGCCGAACGGTGGTCAGGGTCAGCTTTACGGGTCAACGTAGCGTCTTTCATGGCTAAAAAACCTCAAGGTAGAGAACGGGAAGACAGCGATCGCAGTAGAAAATAAAAAACCCGGAGCGGTTGGCTCCGGGTCAGGTAAGCGGCATAGGACGACCTATCACCACAAGCCTGACCCGGTGGTGTAAAAAAAGCCGTAGTACCAGTTAGCAAGCGGACAGCTAGGGGAGAACATCATCGCTAGTTGCAGAGTAAAGAGCTGAAAAAACAAAACCGCAGAGGGCTAGCTCCGCGGTTCACAAGGTTGGCAACACAAAAGGTGCTCACGACCTGTGAACCGGGGGCTGCCACCAAAAATAAAATGCTCGTGTCGACGCAATCATAGCTGCGGTCAAATGAAACGTATCTGCAATCTAGCAGGGCTTTAGGGAAGCGTCAACCGAGGCGCGACAGCTTACGGGGCAAACGCATACCCCGATATTTTCGCAGTAAGACCAGCTTTTCGATGCCTTATTGCGAAAATATCGGCACTTTACAGGCTGCTGATCGTTGAAACCCTCATTCCTTCGTTGGCTCTAAATTAGTATGCGTTTGCCCTGCGACAGCTTATAGCAAATCCGAATCACAAACCCCCGATTCCCAAGAGGCCAAACCGTAGGGGCGAATGGCATTCGCCCAGAGGTATCGGGGGTATTTAAGCAGGATTTAGTATTAGGCGTTCCCCAGACAAAACTGTAGGGGCAAACGGCGTTTGCCCAACCCAGCCGAAGGCACCCACCTCAATGTAATTCAGACCCCCCAGATTTTACTGAAGGCCCGAGTTCATGGATTTCTCGGAGTACATCTTTGGCCCTTAAACCTAGGATGAAGACACCTGGCCCAGCCGTGAAGGGGCCATGAAGTCAGACCCTCCGCTTTTTTGGAACAGCCATCGGGGAGATCGCTATGGTTTGGGAACTTTGCGTACGATACGCCAACGGCAGAGAGACCGTTTTAGACGTATTTCAAAGCCTAGAACTTGCCCAAAACCGAGTAGACAAACTCTACGCCGAGGGCTACCCCATGCATTTTGCCTACTTTGTCAGGCCGGGGTGCGCGGCGTAGAGGCGCAACTAATGACAGCCTAGGCTACACGGTCATGATGTCCTTTTCTTTGACGGCTAGGGCCTCGTCGAGCTTGGCGATGTATTTGTCGGTGAGCTTTTGAATCTCGTCTTGGGCATCGCGCGACTCGTCTTCGGAGATGTCGCTAGCTTTCTCCAGCTTTTTCACGGCGTCGATGCCGTTGCGCCGCTGGTTGCGAATGGAGACGCGACCCTCTTCGGCCACTTTGCCTGCGGTTTTGACAAACTCCTTGCGTCGCTCGCTGGTGAGCTGAGGGATGTTGAGGCGAATCACTTTGCCATCGTTATTGGGCGTGAGGCCGACATCAGATAGGGAGATCGCTTTTTCGATGGTGGTCAGGCTGCTGGCGTCGAAGGGCTGAATCATCAGCGTGCTGGCGTCGGGCGTGGTGATGTTAGCCAGCGACTTGAGAGGGGTCTGGGCACCGTAGTAGTCGATCTCGATGCGATCGAGCAGAGAGGCGTTGGCGCGACCCGTGCGAATGGTGTTGAAGTTGCGCTGGGTCGCCTCAATGGATTTCTGCATCTGGTCTTCGGTTTCGAGCAAAATATCGTCAACTGACATCACAATCCTCTCCTACAATCGTGCCGATAGATTCGCCCATTAGCGCTCGCTTGATGTTTCCGGGCACCGACAGGTCAAATACCATGATAGGGATCTTGTTGTCTTTGCACAGGGCGATCGCGGTGCTGTCCATCACTTTCAGGTCGTGCTTGAGCACGTGACCATAGGTAAGCGTGCGGTAGCGCTTGGCGTCTGGGTTTAGTTTAGGATCAGAATCGTAAACGCCGTCAACCTTGGTTGCCTTGAATACCACCTCGGCGTTGATTTCCGCTGCCCGCAGCGCCGCTGTGGTATCGGTGGTAAAGAAGGGGTTGCCGGAGCCTGCCCCAAAAATAACCACCCGGTTTTTCTCCAGGTGGCGAATGGCACGGCGGCGAATGTACGGTTCGGCGACCTCCTGCATGGCGATCGCGGTCTGCACCCGGGTGGGCACCCCCATGCGCTCCAGCGAGTCCTGCAGGGTCATGGCATTCATCACGGTGGCAATCATGCCGATGTAGTCGGCGGTAGCCCGGTCCATCCCTGATGCCGAGCCTTTGATGCCTCTAAAGATGTTGCCCGCACCGACGACAATGGCAATTTCAATGCCTTCTTTAATAACTTCAGCAATCTCGGCGGTAATTGCTTCTACAATATTTTGGTCGATACCGTAATCCATATCGCCCATCAGGGCTTCGCCGCTCAGTTTTAACAATACGCGCTTATAGGGTTTATCCATATAGGTTGCATCCATAGGAAGCTGGTGTAGTAAGGTCTAGAAGTCCCACCTAACTATACTTGCTTCCCCTGCCATGATGGCCACTGCGCTCGTGCAAATTGGACTGATAGCCGCCTGGCTGGCGGTTGTTGGGGGAGCGGCTGAGGGGCTGCGCCGCACCGCCGATCTGGATACCGAAATTACTCGCAAAATTGTTCACATTGGGGCTGGCCACGTGATCTTGCTGGCCTGGTGGCTGCACACCCCCGCCTGGATGGGCATAGCCGCCTCGGTGGTGTTTAGCGGGGTGGCGCTGCTGTCGTACCGACTGCCCATTCTGCCGGGCATCAACGGCGTGGGGCGCAACAGTCTGGGTACGTTTTTTTACGCCGTCAGCATTGGGGTACTGACCGCCGTCTTCTGGCCCCTGGAGCTGCCCCAGTACGCCGCGATCGGCATTCTAGTGATGACCTGGGGCGACGGGCTGGCAGCGCTGATTGGCCAAAACTTTGGCCGCCATCCCTACAAGGTGTTTGGCAATCAAAAAAGCTGGGAGGGCAGCCTAGCGATGGCCCTGGCCAGCTTTCTGGTATGCGTTCTGGTGCTGGGGCTGACGGCAGGGTTCACGGGTGCCGTCTGGGGCACGGCGCTGGTGGTCGCGATCGCCGCCACCCTGCTCGAAACCCTCTCGTTCTATGGCCTCGACAACTTGACCGTGCCGTTGGGAAGTGCGGCGCTTGCCTTTGGGTTGATGGGGTGGATGGGGTAGGGAGATGGGG
>PYER01000503.1 GCA_003017855.1 filamentous cyanobacterium CCT1 | reverse complement strand
CTTTAGTCACGCCTCCAACGATATCAGCCAAATTGCCAAGCCTCTCCCATTGCCAATCTTGAGGCAGACTAGCAAGTTCAGCTAATTCCTGAAAGTCTATTGGGTCTAAATCTTTCGGCTTCTTTGGCTTTCTAGGTTTCTTCCCTTCCTTACCGATCTCTTCCCACGCTTCAACTTCAGACTGCCATGCCTCCAGCTCCTTTTGATAGCGCTGCTCGCGCTCTGCCTTGATTTGGGCCAGCAGGGTATCCGCAGACGCGAGCTTGCCCTGCCGCTGCTGCTCCTCGCGCCATTGAGCCGTGAGCTTGCCTTCAAACGCCCACTTCAGCACCGCCTGACGATAGACCTTGAGCTGCTGCTGCGCGGTTTTGAGGGAGTTAATGCCGCTATCCAGGTCGGAGAAGAGTTCTTCGATTTTGTCTACAATCCGCTGTTGTTCAGCGATCGGAGGAATATACAAGGGATATTCACTGATGACAGAAGGTTTAACTCTCATTAAAGAACCGCCCATACCCGAAACATTCAAGGTTAAACCCCATCCAGGTTGAAACCTGGAGTTTTCCCCGTTAGGGAGTTAGGGTCAAAGGAGACGATTTTCACAGAGCTTTGATTGATGCTTCGAGTTGACGTGGAGAAATGGGCGCAAACTCCAGAACAGCTAAGGACACTGGCACTGAGGGCAGAGCATCCCCGCACCCGAGAACGATTGTTGGCTCTCTACGACATCAGGCGAGGGCATCATGCCACCCAAGTCGCTCGCCAGAGTCATCGTAATCCCCAAACGGTCATGGAGTGGGTTCATCGTTATAACGCTCAAGGGCCTGACGCGTTGACCTATCGGCATAGTGGTGGCCATCCCCCCCTTTGCCAGAAGCGGTAAAAACCGGTCTTGAAGAGACCCTGCATGAGGCTTTAGTGGATGCTGCCAGGCCACCCCAACACCGGCAGACTCTACCCCTGCCTCGCTGGACGCTGAAGCGTTTAGTAGCCTGGGTCAAAACCACCTTTGCCATCGACTGCTCAAAAGAGACCTTGCGGAAGAACCTCAAATCTCTGGGCTTTTCCTGGAAGAAAGCTCGCAAACTTTTGAATAAAGCCAATCCAAAGCAGCGAAGCGAGTTTCTCAAGCAGCTTCAAGGGCTCCTCGATAAGGCACTCCATGAGCAATGCTGGGTCGTCTATCTCGATGAGGCTCACATTCACCTAGATACCGATGAGGGCTATGGTTGGTCTATCTGTGGTCAGCGCTTCTGGGTGTCCTCGAGTTCCCCCGGCTTAGCGAAAGTCTCCTTCTATGGTCTCTACCTGTACAACCTGGGGCAGGTGCGCATTTGGCCCTACGAGCGGGCCAATCAAGAGCACACCCTCGATGTGCTCAAGCGATTGAGAGTTGAGTTTCCCGATGTTCCCATCAAGTTGATTTGGGACAACGCGCCCTACCATCGGGCTCACGCTGTCCAGACGGCATCTGAGGCGTTCGAAATTGCCTTGTTCCCTCTGCCAGCCTACAGTCCAGACTTCATGCCAGTCGAGCATCTGTGGCAGTGGCTACGCGAAGATGTGACCTATCACACCTGTTACGACCGTCCATCTGATTTGATAAGGCAAGTTGAGCAATTCCAAGAGCGTATTAACGCAAACCCCATCGCTTTAGCAGACCGATTATGGGTGAAATCCCATCTAGAGTCCGAGGAAGAAAAACTCCGGGTTTCAACCTAGACGAGGTTTAAATCCAGATCAGCGGGGTCGAGGGTCGCCACTGGGACATCGGCATCGGGCGGGGCCGGAAAGTAGCGATCAAAAAACTGCCGCAGCAGCTGACTGTGAATGCCGCTGAAGCTGTTGGCGGCAATAAAAAGGCCGAGGCGGCGATCGCCCATCAAGGTCAGAGAACTGGAGTAGCCCCGCAGGCTGCCCAGGTGGCCGATGACGTTTCGGCCATTCACGCGGCGTTCGCGAAACCCATAGCCGGTGCCGGGCAGGGCCGGATGGGACCGAAAGTGGATGGTGTGCATATCGGCGATCGCCTCAGGGGACAAAATTCGACTGCCTTGATATTCCCCGCCGTTCAGGTGGGCGATCATGAAATGGGCCATGTCGGTGGCGGTGCTGGCCAGGGAGGCGGCAGGACCAATGTTGAGATAGAGATAGGGCACCGGTTTGAACTGACCGCTAACCCAGCGGTAGCCCGTGGCTAATGCGTCTCGATGGGGCGGCGGCTGGGCAAAGCTGCTGCGGTCCATGGCCAGGGGCTGCAGAATATG
>PYER01000181.1 GCA_003017855.1 filamentous cyanobacterium CCT1 | reverse complement strand
GACCATCACCCATCCACCCGCCAACTCCCACCAACGCCCTCGTCCTGCTCGACGAAGTAGGCGCAGGCACCGACCCCAGCGAGGGCACGGCACTGGCGATCGCGCTGCTCAAGCACCTGGCCCATCGGGCTCGGCTGACTATGGCGACTACCCACTACGGCGAGCTGAAGGCGCTGAAGTATCAGGATTCACGGTTTGAAAACGCGTCGGTGGAGTTTGATGAAACCACGCTGTCGCCGACCTACCGGCTGCTGTGGGGCATTCCGGGGCGATCGAATGCGCTAGCGATCGCGCGGCGTTTGGGCCTCAATACAACGGTCGTCGATGAGGCCACGGCCCTGATGGGGATGGGGTCTCAGAACGATGTCAACCAGGTGATTGCCGGGCTAGAGGCCCAGCGCCGCGACCAGGAGGAGCGATCGCAGGCAGCGGCAGAGCTATTGGCCGCCACCGAAAAGCTCCACGACGAGGTGCAGCGCAAGGCCGACCTGCTGCGCGATCGCGAGCAGGAACTCAAGCTACAGCAGCAGGCAGCGGTGCAGGCGGCGATCGCCGACGCCAAGCGCGACATTGCCAAGGTAATTCGTCGCCTACAGCAGGGCGATGCCACGGCTCAAGATGCCCAGCGGGCAACGGAGGCGGTCGATGCGATCGCCCAATCCCAGTTGCCAGCGGCCGCGCCGGTGCCGAAGAAGCCGGGCTACCGACCAGCGGTAGGCGATCGCGTGCGCATTCCCAGCCTGGGTCAGACTGCCGAGGTGCTCACCGCCCCCGACGACGACCACCGCATCACCGTACGCTTTGGGCTGATGAAAACTACCGTCAGCCTGGCCGATATTGAGTCGCTGCGGGGTGAAAAGGCTGAGGTGCCGGTGAAGACCAAACCCGTTGACACCGTGCCCGCCGTCCAGGCTGCCCCCCCGGCCCCGGCGGTTCGCACCAGCCGCAACACCATCGACCTGCGCGGCATGCGGGTGGCGGAGTCGGAGTCGGTGCTGGAGGAGGCGATCGCCAAAGGCAGCGGTGCCCTGTGGATCATCCACGGCCACGGCACCGGCAAGCTCAAAGCCGGGGTGCACGAGTACCTCAAGCGCCATCCCCAGGTGCAGCGATTTGAGCCCGCCGCCCAGGCCGACGGCGGTACAGGAGTAACCGTGGCTTATCTGTAAAAGATAGGTTTTATTCGAATTGCGGCTGATTTGTAGGCGTGGGATTATGCCTGAAAAATGTCGTAGCGCATTTTTTCGAGCTCGCGCTTAAGAACGGCAATATCAGTAGAGCAGATTTGGTAAACCTCCTCTGGGTCAATGTCAAAGTAATCGTGAGCCAGTATATTTCTAATGCCTTTAACATCTGACCAGTTGACGTCGGGATAGCGATCAAACAATTCATCGCCGACGATTTTGTGAATTCTTCTGATGTTTTCGCTAATCGCAATCAGCATCATACTGATAGCGTCGAGCCGATCAATGCCCTCATCGCTAGCCATAAAATCATCGGGTTGAGCGATATCTTCAAAGCGACGCTCAATTCTACGAATCGCTTCTTCTACTTCGAGCAGCAACTCTAGGATAAGGGAGCGGTCATACATAGATGACATCTTGCCGGATTCTGGCTTTGAGAAAAGGGTTCATCGACTCTCTATAGCGAATGACATCAACCTCTCGACCAAAGATCTCCTCCAGCTCAGCTTTCAGTCGTGCTCGTTTCAGCATGTTTGGCTGCATGTGAACCACCACATCGATATCGCTGTTGTTGTGGGCTTCGTCTCTAGCTATTGAACCAAAAATGCCAATTTTGCTAATGGAATACTGCTTGACTAGTTCAGGCTTAAGCGTCTGGAGCCGGATCAACACTTGCTCTCTATCGGTAGAGTGTATCGGGTGTATCGGCATAAAAGCCCTCTCAGGTGCTGTTGCCTAAGCAGATGTGATGGTAGTGCAGCGGCGATTCCTCTAAAAAATCATAACCCCTTGGCTTAGTATGCTCGATGGGCTTTGGCAATCTGTATCGAAATTGGTAACAGCGCCGCCAGCCCAGGATCGCCATGGCACAGTGAATGGACAAGCTTCTAATAGATGAGTGTGAGGTCCATGAAAATTAAGTCTTTTACCCCCAGACGGTTAGCGGCGGCGGCGGTGATGTCGGCGACCCTGGCCTCGGGACTCAGTTTTGCCCCTGTATTTACCCCTGTCGCTATGGCTCAAGAATCTGCTATGAGAACCCTAACCGTAACCGGCCAGGGTGAAGAGTCGGTGCAGACGACGAAAACCCAGGTTGAGCTGGGGGTCGATGTGCAGGGCACCGATGCCGCCGCGGTCCAGCAGGAGGTGGCCCGACGCACGGCAGCGGTGGTCGAGCTGCTCAGGTCGCGCCAGGTAGAACAGCTGGAAACCACCGGCATTCAGCTCAGCCCCCGCTACAACTACGAGAACGGTCGCCAGGATGTGATTGGCTACACCGGCAGCAACACCGTCAGCTTCCGCATGCCAACAGAGAATGTGGGGTCGGTGATTGACGACGCGGTGAATGCTGGGGCCAACCAAATTCGCGGCGTCAGCTTTATTGCCGACGACGAGGCCCTGGAGGCGGCCCGCCAGCAGGCGCTGCGGGAGGCGGTAGAAGATGCCCAGGCCCAGGCAGGTACGGTGTTGAGCAGCCTGAATCTGCGATCGCAGGAGATCGTCAGCATTCAAATCAACGGCGCTGCGCCGCCCATGCCGGTACCCATGCCGCGCCTGGCCGAAAATGCCGCCCAGTTTGACGCCTCGACTCCGGTGATTGGCGGCGAGCAGACGGTTGAGGCACGCGTTACCCTGCAAATTCGCTATTAGTAGCCTCTATGCTGTAGGGCAGTCCCTTTTGTGTCTGTTTTCACCATGCCTGAGCTTGTTACCCTCCAGGTGGGCCTGCCCCAAACCCTGGGCACCGACGCGGCCCCCGATCCAATGGATCAGCGCTGGACCACCGGATTCTTTAAGCAGCCGGTGGAGGGAGAGGTGTGGCTGGGCCCGACTAACCTGGTGGGTGACGGGCAGGCCGATTTGAAGAACCACGGCGGCGTTGATAAGGCGGTGCTGGCCTACAGCGCCGACCACTACCCCTACTGGCGATCGCACCTTAACTACCCCGACCTGCCCTACGGCGGCTTTGGCGAAAACTTTACGGTGGCGGGGCAAACCGAAGCCGATGTCTGCATTGGTGACATCTATGCGATCGGTAGCGCCAGGGTGCAGGTTTCGCAGCCCCGGCAGCCCTGCTGGAAGCTGTCTCGCCGCTGGCGTATCGACGACCTGGCCCTGCAGGTCAAGGCCAACGGTCGCAGCGGCTGGTATTTTCGGGTGCTGCAGGAGGGCAGCGTTCAGCCGGGGCTAGCGGTGACCTTGTGCGATCGCCCCTACCCCCAGTGGACCGTAGCCCGCGCCAACCAAATCATGCACCACGACCGAGGCGATCGCGCAGCAGCGGCTGAGCTAGCGCGGTGCCCGCTGCTCTCGCGTAACTGGCAAGAAAAACTGCTCAAGCGGGGTGCGCCGCTCTAGTCTGGACATCAGACTGAGCCAGGGTACAAACCTGCGCCGGTTGCCGAGACACAATCCGCAGCTCGTGGGGATAGCGGGGGCGTGGGTCACCTACCAGCCAGATAGGCGGCACCATCGTGGCTTCGTAGCCCTCGATTTCGTAGCAAGTGCCCGGCTGATCGACCGGCTCGACGAGGGTGCCGGGCAGGTATTCAAACAGCTCATCCCAGTCGATGGGCGAGTCTGGCGGTGAATCCACCGCCAAGCCTTCTAGTGAATCGGGATGCATTAGACGTAAAAGTGACTTTTGTGCAGCACGGTTTCGCCGTGGTCAGGCACCCAGGCGACCCAGCTATCGGGCGATGCCTGGCAAAGCAGCTTGGCCTCGTCGGCGGCATACTCGTTAGGTAGATGAGTCAGCTTTACCCAGGTGTCGCGGGTATAGGTGATATGGCAAACGGGCTGCCAGCTCAAATTAGTTTTTGCGCCAGGTTGCGAGTAGAGTTGCGGAATCATAGGTCGCCTTAAACAGGATCATGCAAATGGCGATGACCTCTTCAGCAAAAACGAAGAAGGTCAGCCAGGCATTTCTGTATTCATTTTTACAAAATAGAGGCGACATGCCGCGATCGCGCTAGATAAATTCACAAACCATGACTTAACTGCGCCAAAACCCCTCGTGCAAGGCCACAATCTCGGCCTCTACCGCCGCGATCGGCCCCCAGACCTGAATGGCTTTCTGGCCGTGGTCAAAGATATAGCGGCAGGGCACATCCAGGGTTGGATTCGCCGCGTGGCTGCCGGTCATCCTCAGCAGCTGCCGCTCCGAAATGCCGTAGACCAATCGCCCCACGTTGGCCCAGTACTGCGCCCCGGCACACATGACGCAGGGCTCAACTGTGGTGTAGAGGGTGCAGCCCCACAGAAAATTGGGCTCAAACTCAGCATAGGCGCGCCGCATCAAGGTCAGTTCGGCATGGTTAACCGTATCCACATTGCCCTGCTCCAGCAGCACGGTGGCGTGGTCGGGGGCGACCAAAATCGCCCCAAAGGGATGATGCCCCTGAGTCAGAGCCGTCTGAGCGACCTGGTTGGCCCGCCGCAGGTGCTCAACCATCTGGGCAGAGGTGGGGTTGTCCATAAACTATCTCACCAGCAAGAAAACAATCATAGATGGTGCTTTCCAATTTAGTGAGATTTCGCTTGGAGAAGATTTAGATCCCCCAGTTTCTGGTTGTTTAGGTCTGCCTCTGTCACCTCTTTGATAGGGAATTCGAGGGAGAATTATCGAGATGTACTCCACCAGAATGGAACCGCTTTAAGAGGTTTCATTCTGTTCTTGAGCTGTACTTGAGCTGTAACAGAGGTGAGACGTTTGTCGGAAGTCGGGTTAAAAAAGACTCTGACTATTGATGAATAACGGGTGGCAGAAAACTCTCTAACCTGTTAGACAAAGCGGGCTAATCAATGCTTTATATCAAAGGCCAGCTCAAGCTCTGGAGTTTTTTCCGCTGGTGAAACTCTGGTTTTGGGCTGGGACTTAGCTTAGCTCTTACCGTGTTAAAGCTGTTTGCCCGCACAGATTGTGTTGTTTGTTCTCAGGAACCCGAATTATGAAAATGAGTACTTTGTCAAAATGGATTGGGGCCGGTGCTCTTGCCGTCAGTCTGGCCGCTCTGCCCTCGCTCCACATGCCTGCCCAGGCCACTGTGGGTGAACCCGTCGTGCCCAGTGAAAACGTTGTCGCCGAGGACGATGGTTTTGACTGGGGCTGGCTAGGGCTGCTGGGCCTGATTGGTCTGGCTGGTTTGAAGGGCCGCGATCGCCGTACAGTGACCACCAGCGATCGCGTCAATACGCCTTCTGATTACACCCATCGCTACTAAAATCGCTGCGACCTTAGTGGTTTAGGCGGTGGCTTCAACCGCGAAGTTAACACAAAACAACAGCAGGGGACACCGAGCGGTATCCCCTGCTGATTGTTTAGAGCTGATTGTTTAGAACTATGAGTTAAAGCTAGCTGGTTGGCGGTTGGTTGAGCGCCTGCCGAGCCTGACGCAGTTCGTCGCTGTTGCCCTCGACAATCAGACGGAACTGGCGAGCCAGATCGGGATCTCCTTTGACCTTTTGATCAATGGGCTGACTATCGCGCAGCCCTTTGCCCACCAGCGCGCCAAATACCGCACCTGCGATCGTGAAGCCGATCACCATCAGGCGGCTGAGGTTTGAATGGGGGTAATCGCCGGTCATTTGGAAGACAGCAATGATGGTAATAATTACACCCAGCGCACCGCCCAAAAAGCCTCCCATAAAGAAGCCTGCCTGACCGCCTACGGTCGTGCCCATAGCGGCCACCTGAACACTGGGAGAAACCTGATCGTCAATGTAGACGCGCTGCCCCATGATGCCGGAGTTTTGAATAGCTTGTTTAGCCTGGTCGGCTTCGCGACGGCTGCTATATACAGCAACGACTTCGCGGTTTTGCCTTGCTTGCATTGTTTGGGCTGTCATAGAACGAATATCCTTAAATGCTGGTTTAGTCCTTGAGCAAGGGGTACGGCTCAGCCCTGTAACCCAGCCCAAGATTCACCTTTTATAGTGACAATCTAGGCTGTAACCATGCTCTGTAGGGGGATAGACTTATTTGGCTGAGCCATCAAGCCTTTATTCGTACTCCGTTTGGTTATCTAGCCAAGTTTGCTCGCCAGTTTTTTAAGCTCTGTAACCGTTAAAAACTTAAGTAATACCAATCGTCCATGCCGCTGGCGCGGCACCCCCAACAATGAAAATATCTACAGCCGTTCCCTGAGCGGAGTCGTTGGTGAAGCCGCCCCAAAGGGGCTAGGGACGGCTATTTTTAGAGCAAATCCGAATCGCATAATCCCGATTTTCCAGCAGGCGACTGGCGTAGGGGCAAACGGTGTTTGCCCAGCCCAACCGGGGGCAGTCAGGGCGGATTCAGCATAAGCGCAAATTAGGAAAACATGCCCTATCTCCCAAGGCTTTCTTTAAGACAAAAACGGCGAAGACCAAAAAAGCGGCATTAAACCTAATTAATGCCGCTTGCTCACATGAATTTAGGATTGGCCGACTTGCTTACATAAGTCCCCAGAAATGGAGTACGCCCTGCCCAGAAAAGATCTCAATTAAAATCGCGGAAAGAAAACCAATCATGGCCAGGCGACCGTTCCAAATTTCAGCACTGGGAACAAAGCCAAAGCGCCAGTGAGTACCGGGATAGTAATAAGGCTGTTGCACATCTTGGGTCACGGTCGAGCGTTCTTTAACGTCTTGCATAGTGTTACCTTGATTGACATCACTGATGACAACTTAACAATGCTAAACAAAAGAACCATCCTTCCATGGAAATAGATGGCGACGGGTTTAGATCAGCGGCCTAATCTGCTGTTGGAGAGATACATTCTAAGGTCAAATAAGTGACAGGCTAGCGAAGCGCGATCGCACCATAGGTAGCCAAATTTTGGTCGCTTCAAACTGTCAGGATTTATACCGTTTAATTGGTCGCTACACTAACATTAATAAGCGATAGAAAAGATCGATCGGGAATATACAGGACAATCCGTCATGAAACTGAGCCAGAGCTTGCTGATATTGGGGGTCGTTATTGTGGGGGTGGGGGGTCTGCTCTTTTGGGCCTACAGCGCAGCCTCGGCCCCTTTGCCAAAGGGCTTTCCGCCGCCTACGGCAGAGGGTGAGATTGAGCTTAAGCAGTATCCACCCTACCGGGCTGCGACGGTGCAGGTAACGGGGGACTTAGCCAATGCGTCTTCACGCGGGTTTTCGCCCCTGTTTCGCCACATCAGCAGCAACGATATCTCGATGACGGCTCCGGTTGAGACGCGGTACCCTACAGCGACGCTTGAGGGGGGTGCAGCGGCGCAAGGAGAAGCCGCTGTTTCATTTCTATACCGCAGCTTAGATATTGTGCCCCAGGATGTGGCCCAGGATGTGCAGGTCGAAGACATGCCGCCGATGACGGTGGTCAGCATCGGCGTCAGAGGTGGCTACGACTACGACATTTACACCCGCAGCATCGATCGGCTCCAGGCCTGGCTGTTGGCCCATCCCGACTATACGGTGGTGGGGCAGCCCCGGCGGTTTTTCTACGATGGGCCCTACATCCCCGACCCGCTCAAGCGGAGCGACATTCAAATTCCGGTAGAGCGCCGCTGATCAGGCGTCGGGTTGGTCAAGACGCTTGCGAGCCTGATAGCATCCTAAATGTCGCGCTTTTAGTTATCAGCTATAGCCGTAGCCATCATTGTTAGGACATTCCTCGCAGCGTAGTAGCTGTCCGTCATTCCCGTAGCAACGGGAATCCATTTGAGAGCAGTACCTCTAGAGTGGATTCCCGCCTGCGCGGGAATGACGGTGTTAGCCGTAGGTTGGATTAGCGTTAGCGTAACCCAACAAAACTGTTACTGGTGTTGGGTTTCACTTCGCTCAAAGCCAACCTACGTTAAAAGCCGCTCTTTTTAGCAGGCAGAGCCTCCAATAAGCATTCCATGCAGAGCATTGGAACGAGGGACGAATCGGGCATGTATAGAGCTGCACTACGGCTGGGTTCTGGGGGCAAGGGGTTTAAAGGCAAAGATATAGAACGGTGGTGTGCCGGATTCTACCCCTGCGTTTAGCGGGGCCGATAGGTGCAGCCGGTTGGTGACGGCGTAGATGGTTTGACCGTCGGCAGAAAACTCAAAGTCGTCGACCCAGCTGAGGCGAGGGTCTTCAATTAAACGGCGGTACTCGCGCTCGGGGGTGATCACGCCGATCGCATTGGCGGCCAGTTCTCCCAGGTAGATGTTGCCAGCGCCATCCATCAAAATGCCGTCACAGATGGGTTTGTCGGCATACTTCTCGACTCGGCTGGCCAGTTCTGCCGCACTCAGCGACCCATCTCTCAGGTCGGCGGTGCGAATGCGGTAGAGGCTGGTGCCGTGCAGAGCGCCGTAGTAAAGCCATTCGTTGTTGGCATCCATGGCAATGGCATCGACGCCGACCTGCGGGCGTTGGTAGGTGCGCTCCTCGGTTCGCCGCAGCAGCGGATTGCCTTCAACAAATAGATCAATGGGTTCTGGGGTAACGCTGTAGTGGCCCTCTAGCACCCGTTTGGCGGTTCCTGCTTCTAGGTCTACGACGATCAGGGCGGCGTTATCGCCACCAGCGGGGTCGGTGATGAAAGCGGTCTGAGTGGTTTCGTCAATGCGCAGGTCGTTGATGAACGAACCGGCGGGGGTGACATCGGCCAAAGAAATGGTTTTGTGGAGGGTGTTTTGCTGCGTATTCCACCCGACTAGCTGCGGGGGGCGATCGCTGCCCATAGCATTATCCAGAAGCCAGACAATGCCGGTGCTATCGCTGAGCAGGCCCAGTACGCTGGCGGAAACGGGGCTGTTTGACTGGGGCAGCAGTGGTGCGATCGCGCCGTTGTCGTACTCGGCGACGGGGTAAGGCGGGTTGTAGAACTGGTGCAGCGACATAATCAGCTGGCCGTCGGGGGTGACGGTGAGGTTGCCGGGGGCCTGTTGCAGTTCGGCAACGACTTCGAGGGATGGTTGGGCTACGGCGGTACGGGCGATCGCGCCCGTGGTCAGCAGGGAGGCAGACAGCGCAAGGGGAAAGAGGCGTTGCATGGGGTTTAGCGATACATCGCCCATATCGTCGTATTGATTGGGCTGGGAATAAATCTACCTGCAAAGGTAGATGTGGCGGATGACGTTGTCAGTCGATCAGCCGTTCAGAGTCTTTGCTTTCGTCTAGGGCTTTAATCATGGCAATATCTTCCAGGGCTTCAGCGATTAAGTCCTGAAATAGATCTCGTCACTCCTGAAAGATTTCTAGAATGGCGGTTTTCATGAGGTCTTTTAGTTGGGTCTCGCTGAGGCTTAGCTCTGACATAGTGGCTTCTCTCGTATGGTGTGGATCTATATTATCTAGGTCGCCTTGAGTCGGTAAGGCGTCAGCAAGTGAGATGATCGCAGGATTTGGCCAGGTTAGCTGGCTTTTTGCAGAGCCGCAATATACCACCTGGGAGAGCCTGCTTCGGTATGCACGGCGATAACGCCGAGTTCGGTGAGGCTATCGAGGCAGTCTTGGATGGCTTTTTGCTTGCGGCTGGCGTTTTTGAACTGGGCTTTGAGCTGGGCGACGGTCCACTCGCCGCCTTGGGTACGCATGAGATCGCAGATGGCAGACAGCTGATCTTTGAAGGTGCTGGGGAAGGTTTGCTGCTCGACGGGGGCAATGACAGTTTCTTCGGAAGTTTTGGTGCCGGGCAAGATTCCCTGTAGGGGCGCAGCATGCTGCGCCCCTACGGTATCGGGGGCCTGATATTCGGGACGCAGCCAGCGGATGTGGCCGTTGCGTTCTTCTTCGGCACATTCGGCGTTGAGGGCAACGAGGTTTTCGAGAATCTGCTCGTCGGTGATGGTGTGGGGCCAGCCGTAGGCATCGAGCACGGCGAGGTCTAGCTCGTCGTGGATTTGTTTGAGGGTGGAAACCAGGGCGCGATTGTTGTAGTCGCGGTCGGCATCGGTGAAGGGCTCTCCGGCTCGGAGCTTTTCGAGCAGGTTGTACATGCCGGTGATGGTGATGTCGGGATGGGTGGCCTGCACTTGCTTGCGGTGTGCATCAAGCCGTTCGCCCAGGTCGCGGATTTTTTGCTTTTGCTCTAGGGTGGGATCTGGGAAGGGGAAAGGATCGAAACATTGAGTTTTGGGATAGCGTAAATCATTAGCTACGCCCATTCGGTTCTTCTGCTCCTTTGCCCAATGAACATGTATATAGCTGGATAGAATTCCCAGATGATAAGCGTCTTCAGAAGCAAAAGCAAAAATCGAACCATCAGGTAGATTACGGCAGTCAATAAAAATGAAGACTCGATGCTCTGAAACTTCACTTGTCGCAATAAATCTATGGATTTGACTTAAAGCCTTCCGCATTTTGGGTCTTGGTCTTCCGAAAAGCCACCACTTTTCACGAAACCCTTTATCAGAGTTTTGATCGCGATACGGTTTAACTTCGCGCAATACTCTGTCATATGCTTGAGGATGAATTTGTGCAGCCTGATCTCTATTTAACCCATAAAAATCGATAACAAATCTGCCACTAGGAAGTCCATTAATGTCCTTCCCTATTATGTAGGGCCTGATAACGTTGTCTGTTCTCTCGACAAGGCCAAATTCTATTGCTGCCGCTTTTCCTATATAAAAACCTCTTTCCCAATTTTCACCCTCCTCTCTTTCATCATTTACTAATTTGCAGCCTTGAAAGCAGAAATCTGAATTTGATTGAAGAGAAAACACCTTAGTAATATCTACGCTGCCAACTCTCAAATCATCAAAGATTTCCCCTTCAGACCAGTGTATTTCGATTAAGTCTGCCGACTCTTCTGGTGTGTCGCCTTTTTTTTCGGAAATCACTTCTCCATGCAGGCCTTTGTCATATCCTCTTGATACGCCAAACATTGATACCCGAACACCTGCACCTTTATCTACCCAGGGATGGTCCGGTATGGCAAATTTAAAGTACTGTTCTTTTTGGCTGGTATGAGGAGTGATTGCCTTTCTATTCTTCGGCTGTCTAAAACTGCTAGTTGTGATAAGTCCAAAGCCAATTATGCTCTGAGACTTGATGAGTTCGGAGCATTTGTGCCACCAATACATAACATAATCAACTGACTTAGAAACTCCTTTATAAGCTTCTCTCGTCGCTTGTATATAGCCTTCCCCCCATTCGTCTTTTAATAGTTTTTCTCCTTTGTATGGAGGATTGGAGATTATAAATTCTGACTCGGGCCATTTGGTAGGGCGTGGGTTTTTATAAATATAAATAGAAACTTGGTCGGATTTATCTGGAATTTTCCTCCCTGTAGCAGGGTCTTTTATCTTACGTCCGCCCCAGAATTTTCTTACTTGCCCTGTTTTTGGGTCAATATCTGGGCTTGGATCGCCATCATATGTCAGCACCGCATCGCCCTGCTTAATGTTGTTATATTCCCGCAGCACCGGCTCTACTGGGGGTAGATCGCCAAACCGGCGAAAATGCCACTGCAAATAGCCAATCCAGATCACCAAATCGGCAATGGCCGCTGCCCGTGGGTTAATCTCAATACCCAAAAACTGCGACGGGGTGATTTGTGCTCTGTCGATATCCATTCGGATTTGGGCCTGCCCGGTGATATCCTCCAGACGTTTCAGCACCTCCGATTCTAGTTGCTTCATCAAATCCAGCGTCACATACAAAAAGTTGCCCGTACCGCAGGCAGGGTCTAGGATTCTGATCTTGGTCAGTTCCGTGAGAAAGGCTTCCAGGGTAGCGATCGCCTTATTTTTTTGGTTCTCCTTCTTTTTTTGGGTTGTCTGCAGCTCTGATGCGTCCAACTGCTGTTTCGCCTCTCCCTGCACCACCACCCACTGGGCCTGCAACGGCTCCATCACCACCGGCTTCACCAACCGCTCCACAAAAGATCGCGGCGTGTAGTGAGCCCCTAGCTTGCTACGCTCCTTAGAATCCAGCGCCCGCTCTAGCAACGTGCCAAAGATGGCGGGTTCCACATTTTGCCACTTTCGTTCCGCCGCCGCCAGCAAAATCTTTACCTGATCCGTAGACAACTCAAACGCCACGGGTTCCGCGAACAAGCCCCCGTTAAAGCGCAATAGCTGACCATGAAAGCCAAAACTGCCCCCTTCGTTCATCGCCTGCCATAGAGTCTCCACCTCCGGCTTGAAACTTTTGGGATTTTTCTGCCAGCGAGTCCTGAGCGCATCGGTGAAGAGATGCTCTTTTAGCAGGCCCACATCTTCGGCAAACATGGTGAAGATGCAGCGCATCAGGAAATGGGCGACTTCCTGGGGTTCGTGCTGGCCTTCTAGCGTTTTGGTCAGCTCTGCCAGGTCGGCGGCAACCTCTCGCGTTACCCGTGCGGCAATCTTCTCTGGGTTGCGGGCCTGCGGATTAGAGAAAATATCGACAAACAGGTCAAAGATGTCTTCTCGGCATAACGATGCCAGTTCAATGTCTTGCCGGGCCGCATAACCGCCATAGTCACCATTGAAGCCCGTCCACAGCTCAAAGTGGTCGCCAATGTCGCAGGTGAGCAAAAAAGGCGGCTTGGTAGAGACATTGCGGGTATAGGCGATCGCCTGCACAAACGCCTTCTCCATCGCTTTTAGATAGGTGGGCGTGCCTCGCTTGGCTGTGCCTTTGCCGGTGATATCGCTGCCCTGTTTGGCCTCAATGATGAAGTGGTCGGCCTTATAGAAGTCGATATAGCCAGGGGTGACATTGCCGCTGGGGTGATAAACCTTGATGTCTTTGTCGAAGCAGTAGGGGTCGTCAGCAATGTTGCCCTTTGGCGGCGGCCCCTCAACGCCAAGGGCTGCGCACAAGTCAAGAAAGAAACCCTGGTAATTGGCACGTTCGTTGCCGCCAGATTTTTGCCATTTGTCAATAAAGGCTACGACTCGCTGGGTGTCGTCGGGAGTCATAGGGCAGGGGCATAGGGGGGCTACTTAATGTTGCCCAAGTAAAATGCAAAATCCGGCAAGAATTACATAGATTTACGGTAAACAAGCCATAGCGTAGGGTGCATTCGCGGCTCAAAACCCCATAGGGCTCAAAGTCAATTGCTCTCCCAAAGCGCAATGCACCGCTTACATTTTGGAAATTTCTCGATGTACGGGTAGATACTGTGTTGACGATGGACCGTCAAGTGGTCGCTGCCGCTGCTTTGGGAGGCAGCAGTTTATCTGGGTCGTACT
>PYER01000180.1 GCA_003017855.1 filamentous cyanobacterium CCT1 | reverse complement strand
AGATGTGTATAAGAGACAGGTTTTACGGCCATTCGCCCTCGGGACTGTTTGGCTACTCCCACCTGCTGGGCGGCTACGCAGGTGGCCAGGCCGAGTACGTGCGGGTGCCCTTTGCCAACGTTGGCCCGCTCAAGGTGCCCGACGGTCTCACCGACGAGCAGGTGCTGTTTCTCACCGATATCTTCCCTACCGGCTATATGGCCGCCGAAAACTGCGACATTCAGCCTGGTGAAGTAGTAGCGGTGTGGGGCTGTGGCCCAGTTGGCCAGTTTGCCATTCGCAGCGCCATGATGCTGGGGGCCGAACGGGTAATCGCGATCGATCGCATCCCCGAACGGCTGGCCCTGGCCGCCGCCGCCGGAGCCGAAACCATCAACTACGAAGAGATGGATGCGGGCGTTGCCCTCAAGGAAATGACCGGCGGCATTGGCCCCGACTGCTGCATCGATGCGGTCGGTATGGAGGCCCACGGCACGGGCGTCATGGCCCTCTACGACACGGTCAAGCAGGCCGTGCGCATGGAAACAGGGCGCGCCATGGTGCTGCGACAGGCGATCGTGGCCTGTCGGAAAGGGGGCAAGGTATCGGTGCCCGGCGTCTACGGCGGCTTTATCGACAAAATGCCAATGGGGGCATTTGTGAACAAGGGGCTGACGATGCGATCGGGCCAAACCCACGTCCACAAATACCTCCGCCCCCTGCTAGAGCGCATTCAGCAGGGCGATATTGACCCCTCGTTCTTAATTACCCACCGACTGCCTTTAGAAGAGGCTCCCCGCGCCTACAAAATCTTCCGCGACAAGGAAGAGGACTGCATCAAGGTAGTGCTGAAGCCGTTTGAAACCGCCGCTAGCCTGCCCGCATAGCTACTTGAAGCTCTGTAATCTCAACGGCTTAAAAATGCCGAAGAGTTCGATTTTCGCGAAGGCTTGAGGCCTACTTTTACTGCGTTAACCTCAACGATGAGGGCCGTGTAGTCATAGAAGTCTCAGCCAGAATCCAATTTGAGAAACCGTCAATCCATCGAGTAAGGCCCAGGGCACTGCGCTGCAATGACCCTGGGCCTTATGACACGTTATAGAGAGATCGGCATAACAACAAAAATATGAAAACCATAGGATTTTACACTTTTAAAGTTGCACCAGCGTCAGAATAAGCACGTTAAAAATTATGACTTTGTGGCCTAGACGTTGGCGTTTTTCAGGTGATGTTGCAATTATTGTGGAGCTTGCAATTTGCTCCCAATCAACCCACTGGTTCATTCAAAACGTCTGGTGATTTTATGGCTTCATCTCGCTCTGCTGCGGTTATGACCACAGCCGCTGCTGTCCTTATGGGGGCTACGGCCTGCGTTACGCCATCCACGGGGCCTGGGGTGCCACCCTTAACCGACAGCGTTTGGGAGCTTCAGCAAATTCAAATGAATGACGGTACGGTGCTAACCGCTGACCCGTCGCAAAACTACACCGCTGAATTTGCTGACGACGGCCAGGTCTTTGTGCGAGCCGACTGCAATCGAGCCATTGGTCAGTTTGAAGCCAATGACGATGGGCGAATTTCAGTCAACCTAGGCCCCACGACGTTAGCAGCCTGTCCTGAGGGCAGCATTGGCCCTCAGTTTTTGCAGGCGATGGACAACGCCAGCTTTTATTTCTTCCAAGATCAAGATCTGTTTATTGACCTGACGGCTGACAGCGGCACTATGCAGTTTTCCAGTACCCCCGCCCCGGCCCTGGTCGGCACCCTGTGGAAACTCCAGCAAATTCAAATGAATGACGACACATTGCTGGTGCCCGACCAGCCCGAGCACTACACCGCCGAATTTTTAGAAGATGGCACTCTGCTGGTGCGCGCCGACTGCAATCGGGGTCGCAGCCAGTACTCTACAACCGACGATCGCGGCCTTGAGATCTCCCCCATTGCTACTACCCTGGCCGCCTGCCCCGAAGGCTCGATTGGCAATGAGTTTGTTCAGGCCCTCGGCAACTCAGCGATTTACTTCTTCCAGGACGGCAACCTGTTCATTGATCTGGCCTTCGACAGCGGTACCATGCAGTTCTCTACCTACTAAGGTCCCGACTGAAACAATGCCAGGCAGAAGCGTTGAGTGACGCTCTGCCCCAGCTACGACTCGACCGGAACAGCGGGCAGTTCCAGACAGTACCCGGCACCATAAACAGTTTTAATGAATTTAGGATGTCGGGGATCGGGTTCTAGCTTGGTGCGCAGGTGCCGAACATGCACGCGAATTGTTTCAATATCGTCGTTGGGCTCGTAGCCCCACACTTCCTGCAAAATTTGGCTGGGCGATACGGTTTGCCCGTGGCGCTGAAGCAGACAGTGCAGCAGCTCAAACTCCAGATGGGTGAGCTTTACAGTGCTGTCAAACCAGATGGCTTCGTAGCGCTCTGGAATTAGAGTGAGGGGACCGTAGTTGAGAATCTCGCTGTGCTTGGCAGCCTGGGGAATGCGATCGGTGCGGCGCAGCAGGGCTCGCACGCGGGCCAGCATTTCATCGAGTTCAAAGGGCTTGGTTAGGTAGTCATCGGCCCCAGCATTAAAACCATCGACCTTGTCCTGGGTTTGCCCCAGGGCAGTCAGCATCAGCACGGGAATATCGGCGGTGCGGCGATCGCGGCGAATGCGCTGACAGACGGTCAACCCATCGACCTTGGGCAGCATCAGGTCGAGCATAATCAGGTCTGGCAGCAGCTGCACCGCCAGAGCCTGGCCCTTGATACCATCTCCGGCCTGGTTGACGTCATAGCCTGCCATCTCCAGGTTGACGGAAACAAGCTCCGCGATCGCAGGATCATCATCAATGACGAGAATACGAGGCATTACCAACTAAACTTGACGACCCGAAAACAACACCAGCCCGGTTGAAACAAATTGCAAAGCTTTGAGTAGCCTAGCATTCCAACGTAAAGAGCCGTGTCGGAATAATACAATTCCTCGCTAAATTATAAGCAGAAGCCCTAAATTTTCCTGAGTAAATAGGCTACAGCCGTCTGAGCTTAAGATTCTCTTTAGAATTGAGCGCCTGCGCGTCCCCGTCGCAGTACGCTCTGACGCTTACCGCGTGGAATGTAATGCCGCTAGACCCTAAGGACAGCGCTTTTGCGAAAGACCCAATAACTTAAAACTCCCCAGGTAGGATTCGAACCTACGACCAATCGGTTAACAGCCGACCGCTCTACCACTGAGCTACTGAGGATTACGCGCAAAACTTATACTAGCGACAAGGGTGTAATTTTGACAACCCTTTAGAGAAAATTTGTTTAGGCCTGCCGGTGTCAGCCCTGGTTCTCTCTCTTGGCAAGGCTTTGGGAAGGGGCCTGGAGCGCTAGCTTAATTTCCGTTCTGCGATCGCGGAGCAATCGTGATATAGTTTAAAGCTGTGTCGAAATTCTGGTAACCATGCCCAAGCTTAAGTCTCGCAAAGCTGCCGCCAAGCGCTTTCGCCGCAGCGGCAGCGGTAAAATTATGCGTCGTAAGGCGTTTAAGAATCACCTGTTGCAGCACAAAAATGCTGAGCGCCGCTCTCGGTTGTCTAAAGCTGCCGTGGTGTCTGAAGAAGACGCTCCCAATGTAGAGCTGATGCTGCCCTACCTTTAGGCTAAGGCCTCTCGGTTTGTGGGTTACTCACGTCATACCATTTACTAGTTCCAAGGGTTAAACAGTCATGGCACGTGTCAAGCGCGGCAACGTAGCACGCAAGCGCCGCAACAAAGTTCTCAAATTGGCCAAAGGGTTTAGAGGGTCGCACTCTAAGCTGTTTCGCACGGCCAACCAGCAGGTGATGAAGGCGCTGCGGTACGCCTACCGCGATCGCCGCAACCGCAAGCGCGATTTTCGTCGCCTCTGGATTACCCGCATCAATGCGGCTTCTCGCATGCACGGGTTGAGCTACAGCCAGCTGATCGGCCAGCTCAAAAAGGCCAATATCGACCTCAACCGCAAAATGCTGGCCCAAATGGCCGTGCTCGACCCTGACGGGTTTGCCAAAGTAGTTGAAGTTGCCAACCAGGCTTAGCGCTTGGCCCTAAACGTTAGTGAGGGGCGGTCGTAGCGTAACGGCAGCACCATGGCATGGAACTGGCTTGGGTTTGGTTTAGTACTGGGAGCGCAGCTGGCTGTGCTCCCAGTTTTTGGTGCGGATCTAGACACCATTCGCGCCCGTGGGCACCTAGTTGTAGCCGTGCGGGAGAGCAGGCGACCGCTGAGCTTTCGCGATCGCGACGGCAACCTGGTGGGCCTCGAAATCGACATCGCCCGGGGGCTGGCCACGGCAATTTTTGCCGACCCGACCGCCGTTGAGTTTGCGGTAGTGCCCAATCGCGATCGCCTGTCGGCGGTACTCGAAGACCGGGTGGATGTGGCGATCGCCGGGGTGACGCTGACTCCGGGGCGGCAGCGCCTGGTTAGCTTTAGTCCGCCCTACTACCTGGACGGGGCCGGTGTGCTGGTGCGCGATCCTCAGTATCGGCGTCTGGAGGACCTGCAGCGGCGACCGCTGGGGGTTTTGCAGGGGTCGAGTACCGTAGCGGTAGTGCGCTACCTGCTGCCTTTGGCGCCGCTTGTGCCTGTATACAGTTACCAGGAGGCCCTCAGCCATCTCAGCAGCGGTCAAATTGACGGCTTTGCGGGAGATGTGACGGTGCTGGCGGGCTGGCAGCAAGACTACGAGGGGTATTACCTGGTACCCAGTCTGCTCTCGGCAGAGCCGCTGGCGATCGCCTTACCCAAAGGCACTCAGTACACCGACCTGCGCAATCTGGTCGGTGAAACCGTCGTTCAGTGGCACCAAAATGGCTGGTTAGAAGATCGAGCCACGTTCTGGGGGTTGCCCTAGCCGTGGCAAGATAGGTTTAGACCTCAAGAGCGAAACGAAGACCGGATGGAAAACAGCAACCTGCTCCTGATATACCTGGCTATTCTGCTGGCCTTACTCAGCGTTGCCGCCTTTTTTGTAGTGCGCCAGGTGCTCAAGACTCGCCGCATTGAGGGTACTCTGTCGCGGCTGCAGTCGCGCCTGACCAAAGAAAAGGGCACCGCTCAGGAATACTACGAACTGGGCAGCCTGCTGCTCGACAAAAAGCTCTACACTCAGGCCGCCCTATACCTGCAACAGGCCCTCAAACAGCTGGGGGATGACGAAGCCGAAAACGCTGCCGTAGTCTACAACGCCCTGGGCTACTCCTACTTCGCCCAGGAGCAGTACGACCTGGCCATTCGCAACTACAAAGAAGCGCTGAAAATATCGCCTGAGTACGTCACCGCCCTCAACAATCTAGGCCACAGCTACGAGCGCAAGCAGCTCACCTCCCAGGCGCTCGAGATGTACGAAACGGCCCTGTCCCTGGAGCCCAAAAACACTACCTCCCGCCGTCGGGCCGACTCGCTCAAGAAGCGTTTGGCCCCATCGACCGGAAAGTAGCGCTAGCTTTGATGAGCTTTTGTTGGACGCCCTACCGCAGGCCGTAGGGAGCACCAGTTTTTTGCTACGGGCTACGAATCCCTGACCTAAAAGGGCCGCTCATAGGGTATACAGAGAGTAATGGTCACTATCACAGTAGTGATTCGCTAGGCCTATAAATCTGCCGCTTTTTGACCCCTTTATTGCTCACGGAGTGGTTTATGCGTCTCGACGACTCTAGGGATATTGGAGCGAAGCTTGTATCGAACCTGGTGGCGATCGCGGCCCTGGCTGCGGTCGTCTTTATCGGCTGGAAGGCCTTTGACACCTGGCGGTCTGATCCTGCTGTAGAGGGCATTCAGCAGATTTTGCAGCAGCAAAAGTAGCTTCTAGCAGCCCCTCAGCTGGCCCTCCCACCTGACCCGCCTGACTGGTAGGATGTGGGGGTTCTGTCTGATACCGTTTTTATGCCGGAGTTGACCGGGCTGCCAGCGCTGCCCAGCCCTGCTGACGCTGCCGTCTACCGCATTCTCGATGCCAACCTGGATCGAGCACGGGAGGGGCTGCGAATTATTGAAGAATGGTGCCGTTTTGGGCTAAATAACGCGGGCCAAACCGAGCAGATCAAGCATCTGCGGCAAACCCTGGCCCAGTGGCATGACCCCGAGCTGCGCCTGTGCCGCGACACTCCCGGCGACCCCGGCACAGCCCTGACCCACCCCCAGGAGGCCGAGCGCACTAGCGTAGCGGCGGTGCTGCAGGCTAACTTTTGTCGTGTTCAGGAGGCTTTACGGGCGCTGGAGGAGTACGGCAAGCTCTACCGCAGCGACCTGGCGGCGGGCAGCAAAGCGATGCGCTACCAGGTCTACGCACTGGAAAGCGAAATCTTGGGTGGGCACCGGCTGCAGCGACTGCGCCAGGGGTTGACTTACCTGGTGACATCGCCCAGCGATCGCCTGCTGCCCATTGTCGAAGCGGCGCTACAGGGGGGAATTACTCTGGTGCAGTACCGCGACAAGCATACCGACGACCACCTGCGTCTCGATCTGGCTCAGCAGCTTAAAGACCTGTGTCACCGCTACGGAGCCCTGTTTTTGGTCAACGATCGCGTCGACTTGGCCCTGGCCGTTGAGGCCGACGGCGTGCACCTGGGTCAAACCGACTTGCCCATTGCCACCGCCCGCCAGCTATTGGGCAGCCAGCGCATCATTGGCCGCTCGACTACGAACCCTGACGAAATGCAGCGCGCGATCGCCGAAGGAGCTGATTACATTGGCGTCGGCCCGGTGTACGCCACCCCAACCAAACCCGGTAAGGCTGCCGCTGGGCTCGATTACGTGCGCTACGCTGCGGAGCATGCCACGGTGCCCTGGTACGCGATCGGCGGCATCAATACTGAAAATTTGACGGAGGTTTTGCAGGCCGGAGCTGAGCGTGTGGCCGTCGTGCGCGCCATTATCGAGGCCGAGAACCCCACCCTAATCGCTCAGTATTTTGTCGCTCAAACCAACCACCGCCACAACTTCCGCACGGTTGCAATACCTATCGGTTGACCCTGTATCAGTCCGATAGACAGGTTGGAACAGGAGGGTTTAAGGTTCAAAGTGTACGGTCTAAGGCTTCGGTCAACCCCAAACCTTGAACCCCAAACTTTGAACCCTGAACCCTGATTTCCCGCTATGTTTGACCCCAGTGCCGATGCCTTTTCCGTCCTGGTCAATGGAGAATCGCAATCGTGTCGAGCTGGCACGTTGTTACCCGCGTTTCTGGAGTCCTTAGGGCTGAACCCGCGCCTGGTGGCGGTGGAGTATAACGGCGAGATTCTCCACCGGCAGCTATGGGAAACGACCCGCCTGCGCCCCAACGACAGGCTGGAGATTGTCACCATCGTGGGCGGCGGTTAGGGCCAGTTAGTACGGGTTTCCGCCATCAATTTCGGTCTTTTGGCGGCGGCACCTACAGCACTTCGCGTTAAATTAAAGACATAAAGCACTCCACGTTAGCACTCCGGTTGTACCCGATGGTTAAACAACTCTTTCAACGCTTAAAGCCGTTTTTGAAGCCTCTGATGGCCGTCGTTCTGGCCGTCGTCTTGGTATTTGGCACCGCCGATGGGGCTTGGGCCGCAGCGGGTGGACGGATCGGTGGCGGTAGCTTTCGAGCCCCCGCCCCGCGCATGAGCCCCAGTCCGCGCACCTACGCCCCCGGTGGCGGTGGCTACTACCCCGGCGGTGGGTTTGGCTTTCCCTTCCTGTTCCCCTTTATTGGCATTGGGGGCGGGTTTGGCGGCTTGTTCACCCTGCTAATTTTCATTGCGATCGCCAACGTGGTGGTGCGCGGCCTGAGGGGCGCGGTCTCTGGTGATGACTATACAGCCTCCGCTGGCGGCAGCAACCCGCCCGTAGCGGTGGCCAAGCTCCAGGTGGGTCTGCTGGCCGAGGCTCGTGGCCTGCAAGACGACCTCAACCGATTGGCAACTACCGCTGACACCGGCACTTCCCAAGGACTGGCCAAGCTGCTGCAGGAGACCACCCTGGCCCTGCTGCGCCACCCCGACTACTGGGCCTATGCCGCCAGCGAAGATAAGCAGACCCGCCTGCTCAGCGCCGAGCAAGAGTTTAACCGCTACACGCTCTCGGCCCGCAGCCGGTTCAGCGCCGAAACGCTGTCTAACGTCAACAACCAGCTCACCCAGGCCGAAATTCGAGCGAAGCTGCCGAGCGACGCCGACCAGGCCCCCGGAGAGTACATTCTGGCCACGGTTGTTGTGGCGACCCAGGGCAAGCTTGACCTGCCCGATATTTACTCCTCTGCTGACCTGCGTCAGGCGCTGAGCCAGATCGGTGCGGTCTCTGGCGAAAACCTGCTGGCTGTAGAAGTCCTCTGGACCCCGCAGCAGTCGGGAGAAACCCTCAGCAGTGATGAGCTGATCGCTCAGTACCCAGAGCTGAAGCTGATTTAGACCGTCTGAACTGCAGGCGTTATGAAAAAGGCCCCTTGGTAATCAAGGGGCTTTTTTTGGGGTGTTTGCGGCAGCCGGTGGCTTTCTCCCTCTGGGAGACGCAAAACGAACGACTCCGCTCAGCCACCGACTCCGCTCAGCTACCGGCTAAGCTCAACGGAACCAGTTCTGGAGGAGTTCGGGCGATCGCCACAGCAAATATCCTGCCAGGCCAAAGGTACCGGTGATTAGCCCCGTGGCCACGTAGCCCAAAATCATCATTACCCCGTCGGCCTCAAGGGTAGCCACCACAAAAATGAGAATACCGACCGTGGGGATGGGGTTAGTCATCGGGATCGGGCTCATCAGCAGCAGGGTGAGCCAGCTGATGCAGACGCCGTTGATGTGCCAGACTGAGCGGTTGGCGGCGAGCCCAGGCAGGCGGGGTCGCACGAACCGCTCGGTCACCCGCGTCACCCGCTTCAAGTTACTCAGCACCGTTTTGGCCAGCACCGCTGGGAACTGAAACTGAGCCACTCGCCGGGGCAGCCAGGGCGATCGCCGCCCGATCGCCATTTGCAGCGACAGCAGCAGACAGGCCGACCCCAGAATGGTGGTAAACCCAGGCGGCATCGGGAACAAAAATGGCAGTACCAACAGCCCAATCACCAGGCAAAAGCCTCGCTCGGCGGTTTCGCTGAGCACGTGGGCCAGGGTCAGCGGCTGCTGGGCGACCCGCTCTAGCAGAGCTTTAATCTCCTGAGAAAAGCGGGGCTGGGGAGAGTCAGAATCCATAGCGATAGCGAGGGTGGAAGTTAAAGAGCGGTTTTAGATGCACTAGGCAGACCGGGCTGCTTGCGGCGTAGGGCCAGCTGAATTACCAGCTTTTCGGCCTCCAGCCAGGCAAACATCAGAGCGCTGAAGCCAAAGCAAATTGCCAGTTCGACTGCCGAGAGCGGATGCAGCCCAAAGAACTGTGCCAGAGCGGGCACGTATAGTAACAACACCTGCAGGCCGGTGGTGAGCAAAACCGCACCCCACACGTAAGGATTTGACAAAGGATTGAGCTGGGCCGTTAAGCGAGTGTCTGAGCGGGCTGAGAGGGCGTGGCCCATCTGAGCCAGGCACAGGGTGGTAAACACCATGGTCTTCCAGGTGTCGGGGTCACCGGGATAGCCCGGGGCGTTGGTGTAGCGGTAGGCCCAGCCCATCAGGCCAATGGTGAGCACCGCCAGCAAAATGCCCACCCGCACCATGTAGGAGCCGAGGCCGCGGGCAAAGATGCTCTCGCGGGGATTGTGGGGCGGACGCTGCATGACATTGGGTTCCGCCGGTTCCATCGCCAGGGCCAGGGCGGGCACGCCGTCGGTCACCAGGTTCATCCACAGAATTTGCAAAGGCGAGAGGGGCACGCCGCCCAGGCCCATAATCGGGGCGGCGGCGATGGTAAGCACTTCGCCAATGTTGCTGCCCAGGATGTATTTAATGAAGCGGCGAATGTTGTCGTAAACGACGCGGCCCTCTTCGGTGGCGGCGACAATAGTGGCAAAGTTGTCGTCGAGCAGCACCATATCGCTGGCCTCTTTGCTGACGTCGGTGCCGGTGATGCCCATGGCAATGCCAATGTCGGCCTGCTTGAGGGCCGGGGCATCGTTGACGCCGTCGCCGGTCATGGCGACAAATTCGCCCTGCTTTTGCAGCGCCTGCACAATTCGCAGCTTGTGCTCGGGGGCGACGCGCGCATAGACGCTGACGTGGGGAACCGTCTGCTCCAGCTCTTCTGTAGAGAGGTGGGTCAGCTCGCGCCCGGTCAAAATCGTGTCGCCGGGTTGGGCAATGCCCAGGGTTTCGGCGATCGCCTGAGCGGTCAGCGGGTGGTCACCCGTGATCATCACCGGGCGAATGCCGGCCCGCCGACAGTCTATCACCGCAGCCCGCACCTCAGGACGCGGAGCATCGAGCATGCCTACCAGGCCCAGCCAGATCAGGTTTTGCTCCTCGGGCTCTAGGTTGCCGTTAGGGTTGGCAACGTTCGTGGGCTTCATGGCGAAGCCCAGCACCCGCAGCCCGCTGGCCGCCATAGCGTCGTTTTGAGCCAAAATAGACTGCCGCTGAGCGTCGGTGAGGGGCTGAGGCTGACTGTCGCCCTGGCTGGTGCTACAGCGCTCCAGCACCAGTTCGGCAGAGCCTTTGGTGAACATAACTTGGGGGGCCAGGGGCCAGGCAGCATCGCCACGGGCCTGCACCACGACGCTCATGCGCTTGCGCTCCGAGGTGAAGGGGACTTCGCCAATGCGATCGCTCTGCTGCCCCAGCGTCGTCTGATCAAACCCACCTTTGCCCGCTAGAGCCAGCAGAGCGCCCTCGGTGGGGTCGCCCAGCAGGGTCCAAATCGTGCCGGACTGGCTGAGGGTAGCATCGTTGCACAGGGCGCAGGCCATCAGCAGGGTCTGTAGAGCGGGGTCGGCCTGGGGGGCGATCGCCGCCCCGTTTTCCAGCAGGGCACCGATCGGTGCGTAGCCCTCGCCTGTGACCTCGTACTGGTGATCTGCCGTCTTGACCTGCTGCACCACCATCTTGTTTTGGGTCAGGGTGCCGGTCTTGTCGGAGCAAATAGTGGTGACCGAGCCCAGGGTTTCGACCGCTGGCAGCTTGCGAATCAGGGCGTGGCGGCGCACCATGCGCTGGGTGCCCAGGGCCAGAGTGACGGTGATGACGGCGGGTAGGCCCTCGGGCACCACGGCGACCGCCATGCTAAGGGAGACTTCCAGCAGTTCGTCGAACAGGCTGAGATCGCCGGTGCGCAACAGACCCGCCGCTACCACTAGAGCGACCAGCACCAGGGAGCCGGTGACTAGCACGTTGCCCAGCTGAGCCATGCGCTGCTGTAGGGGAGTAGGCTCCGATTCCACCGACTGAATCAGGGTGGCGATGCGGCCCAGTTCGGTGGTCATGCCCGTTTGGGTGACCAGCACGGTGCCGCGCCCCTGCAGCACTTCGGTACCCTGATAGACCAAGTTGAGGCGATCGCCCAGGGCGGCCTCGTCTTCTAATAAAAGTTGCGGCTGCTTAATCACCGCCTCGGCTTCGCCTGTAAGGGCCGCTTCGCGCACCTGCAAATTGGCGGCACTGAGCAAACGGCCATCGGCGGGCACCTGCACCCCGGCCTCTAGCAGCACAACATCGCCGGGTACCAGAGCTTTGGCATCGACTTCCTGCTCCTGGCCCTGGCGAATCGTGCGCACCCGGGGGGAGGTCATGTTTTTGAGGGCGGCCAGGGCTTTTTCGGCCTTACTCTCCTGCAGGTAGCCCAGCAGACCGTTTAGCAGCACAATGGCAAAGATCGCGATCGCATCCTTAGGGAAGCCCCCCTCGCGCAGATCGAGCACCAGCGACACCAGGGCCACCGCGATCAGCATCAGCAACATGATGTTTTTGAACTGGTCCCACAAAATTTCCCAGGGGCTGCGGGTGGCCCCCTCCTGAAGCTCGTTGGGGCCGTAAACCTGCTGTCGATGCTCGGCCTCGCTGGGGCTGAGCCCTTCGGGACTGCTTTCTAACAGCGCGATCGCCCGCTCTGGGCTGAGAGTGTGCCAAAGGTTAGCAGAGGCGAGCGCAACAGCGCCTTTGCTGGGGAGAGTACTGTGAGTCACGGCGGGAACTTACCTCAAAAAAATCGAGTGCTACTATTCGAGAGTGCCTAGCCTTCATTTATAGCACTAAAAAATAGTGCTAATTCGTCGAAATGATCAATCCGTTTGTGCCACAGTCGCTGATCTGCCGGGAAAGCGAGCTGGAGCAGGTCTGCTCCCTGCTGCGCCAGGACAGCGATTTCGTGGTGGTCGGGGTGCCGGGCATTGGCCGCCGCACCCTGATTCGCAGTGCCGCCCGTCAGGAGAAATCGCGCTGCCTGGAAATTGATCTGCTGCGCTGCCGAAATGCGGGCCAGTTTCTACGCTTTTTGGCCGACGGCATTATGGCGGCCTTCTCAGAGCCGGAAGAGATCGCCCAGATTCAGCAGTGGAGCCTGAATCAGCCCCTGAGCGTCGATCGCACCCTGGAGACCGAGGCGCGGCTGGTTTGGCCCAAGCCCCTGGGCAAAGAGTGGCCCCTATTTGAAGGTCTGCTGGCGCTGCCCCAGTTTTTGGCGGAATGGTTTGATTGTCAGGTGGTGATTATATTTCACAACTTTCCTCACATTCGCTCGTGGGACCGACAGGGTAAGTGGGAAAGCCATCTGCGCCAGGAGATCGAGCACCAGAGCCGGGTTAGCTACGCCCTGATTGCCACGGTGGCCGAACCCTGGATGATGGCCAGCCGTCTGCCGGTGATTGCGCTTACGCCCCTGAGCGATCGCGACCTGCAACCCTGGATTATTGGCACCATGGCGACGGCGGGGCTCAAGTTTGACCCCGAAAGCCAGGCGCTGGAGCTATTTCTTAGCTACGTGCAGGGCCATATGAAAGATGCCATAACCCTGGCCCAGCGCCTCTGGCAGCACTGCCATGCGATCGCTTCGCCAACGCCCGAGCTGATTCAGGCCCACCAGGTCCACAGCACGATGCTGGAACTGGTGCAGGACATGGCCGTTGTCTTTGAAGCGTTGCTGCTGCTGCTGCCACCCACCCAGGCCCGCGTGCTGGAAAGTTTGGCACTCGACCCCACCGACAGCCCCCAGGCCAACGCCTATATCAAAAAACACCAGCTCTCGCGGGGCGGCGGCTTGCAGGGCGCACTCACTAGCCTGGAGCAAAAGGGCCTGATCTACGGTCCCCAGTTTGGCTACCGAATTGCGCTGCCGCTGCTCGATTTTTGGCTCCGGCAGCGGCTGCGGTAGAGGCTGGGTTTACACTGAATCCTGTTTAGTTACACGACTTGGAAGGTTAATGTGCCATGACTGAGGATTGGATCCAAGATTAAGGGATTCACCAGAATGAGGCCTGAC
>PYER01000502.1 GCA_003017855.1 filamentous cyanobacterium CCT1 | reverse complement strand
AGATGTGTATAAGAGACAGACCTTACAGCATTCAGCCTCATCGTCTGCTCAGGCGGTGGGGCTGTTTTTTTGCCATAGATTTGCTTGGATTTCCCGTACGGGAGTGATGTAGACACCGGAAAATTGAGCTGCGCCCGTTCTTCTTGGGGCCAGCAATTCTCTATCCATGCCCTCGGCACTACACATTGTGCCTAAATTTCAATCCCTGGGGAAGGTATTATTTGGACCTTTTTTTGTAAGGATGTACTTCACTATATTTTTCGCCAGCCATAGCGCTCTAAGTGGTTAGAGGTTGCCGTCTGGACAAAAAGATAGTTACCGAGGCCCAACCGCTTCTACTGGTGATACGGCCCATTTACTCTAAATTCTTGCGGATTTTCTTCCATGACCGAGGCCTTGCCAGGAAAACATAATACTCCTCGCTTCTGGAATGAGATCACGCCGGATTCTGTCGATGCTAATCTGCCGCCAACAGCATGGCGGCACGAAGCGACGGTGAACAAACAGATTCAGGTCTATGCCCAGCTACATCTGCTGCAACAGCTGATGGATTCGCTACCGGCCTGCATCTCTTACATCGACCAAAACCGCTGTTACCAATACGCCAACACCACGTATCAAACCTGGTTTGGCATCAAACCCGAAGATATCTACGGCCAGCCCCTTGAGAAGGTGATTGGCGCAGAGGCTTACCAAAAGGCCGAAGCCAATATCGATCGCGCCCTGGCAGGAGAAAACGTGGTTTACGAGGCCGTTATGCCCTATGCGACAGGGCAACGCTACGTGCAGGCTATACTAGTGCCCGATTTCAACCTAGAAGGCGGGGTGCAGGGCTATTTTTCTCTCGTTCAGGACATTAGCGATCGCAAGGCCGCAGAGAATGCCCTTCAGCGCAAGGCCGAGCGCGAGCACACCCTCTGGCAAATTACCCACAAAATTCGGCAAACCCTGGACCTGCAGAGTATTCTCGCCACCGCCACTGAGGAGGTGCAGCGCTACCTAGGGGTCGATCGCACGCTCATTTTTCAGTTCACCTCCGACCACGCTGGAGAAATTGTTCAAAGCACGACTCAGTCAAATTGCCCCATCGCTCCTGATGCCTGGCAGTGGCAGGCAGACGGGCTGCGACAGCTCTGCCACCAGCACTACGCTCAGGGCACCGTCAGAGCGATCCCCGATTTGGCTACCGAAGTCGACGATTTCTGCATCAACCACTGGGTCGAGGTGACGGCGGCTAAGTCAGCGATCGTAGTTCCCATTCTGCAGCCTCAGCCCAAGGGAGCCAGCAATCTGTGGGGCCTGCTGATCATCCAGACCTGCACCACCCACCGCCAGTGGGAGCCGGGCGAAGCGGAGCTGCTCGAACAGGTGGCCGACCAGCTGGCGATCGCGGTGCAGCAGGCCGATTTGCTCGCCCAGGTTCAGTCCCAGGCCCAGCAGCTGATCGCAACTAACCAGGCCCTGGAGCAGGCCAACCAGCAGCTCAACGATCTGAGCCACCGCGATGCGCTCACCCAGATCGCCAACCGTCGCTACTTTGACATCGTGCTGCAGCGCGAGTGGAAGCAGATGGGCCGCAGCCGTCTGCCCCTCTCACTAATTATGTTTGATGTCGACTACTTCAAGCAGTTCAACGATCGCCACGGCCACCCCGCCGGAGATGAATGTCTGGTTACCGTGGCCCAGACCAGTCAGCGAGTGATCAACCGCGCGACGGACGTGCTGGCCCGCTACGGCGGCGAGGAGTTTGCGGTGATCTTGCCCCAGACCAATCTGGCGGGCGCGGCTATTCTGGCCGAAGCCATTCGCACCAGCATTCGCAACCTCAATATTGTCAATTTTGAGACGGCTACCGAGACGGTTCACGTCACGGTTAGCCTGGGAGTGGCCTGCCAAATTCCCAACCGCAATACCTCGCTGCAAACGCTCATAGCAGCGGCCGACGAGGCGCTCTATCAAGCCAAGCAGGCAGGGCGCGATCGGACGGTCTGCGGCGAGTAATACCAATCGTCCGTGCCACTGGCGCGGCACTCCAAACGATAAAAAGACTCACAGCCGTTCCCTGAGCGGAGTCGTAGGCTTTGCCGCCCCAAAGGGGCTAGGGAACGGGCTTTCTCCCTTCGGGAGTTTCACGAACGACTCCGCTCAGCCCTCGGTTATTTTCAGGGCAACGTCCCATGACGCTGGCGCGTCACTCCAAACGATGAAAAGGCTCACAGCCTTTCCCTGAGCG
>PYER01000017.1 GCA_003017855.1 filamentous cyanobacterium CCT1 | reverse complement strand
CGATACTTGAGTTATACTCCCCTTTTCATCCTTTGGAGTGGCGCGTCAGCGGCATGGGACGTTGCCCTGAAAATAACCGAGGGCTGAGCGGAGTCGTTCGTGAAACTCCCGAAGGGAGAAAGCCCGTTCCCTAGCCCCTTTGGGGCGGCAAAGCCTACGACTCCGCTCAGGGAAAGGCTGTGAGCCTTTTCATCGTTTGGAGTGACGCGCCAGCGTCATGGGACGTTGCCCTGAAAATAACCGAGGGCTGAGCGGAGTCGTTCGTGAAACTCCCGAAGGGAGAAAGCCCGTTCCCTAGCCCCTTTGGGGCGGCAAAGCCTACGACTCCGCTCAGGGAAAGGCTGTGAGCCTTTTCATCGTTTGGAGTGACGCGCCAGCGTCATGGGACGTTGCCTTGAGAATTACAGCTATCAAACAATCAAACAGACGGTTTAAGACAAAACCTAGAGTAGCAGACAGTATCTAGATGACAGTCCCACTCTGGTGCCCTAGCTCCGCTTGGAAACACTGGTTTTGCGGCTCCGCCGCACTTTTTAGGAGGAAGAGCCTCCGTTGAGCATTCTACGGCAGAGCATTGAAGGGACAGTGAATACTGAACCGGCCTTCTAGCTCAATGAGGAGGAAGCCAAGCTAGGGCTCACGCGTGGACTGTGGCCGTTGGATTCAGCGGTGGCCCGCTCGACGTTGAAGCGGTAGCCCACATTACGCACCGTTTGAATAATATTGGGCTGTCTTGGATCGACCTCAATTTTTTTGCGCAGGGAAAGAATATGGGTGTCAACGGTTCTGGGATTGTCAATCGCATCGGGCCAGGCGCGGCGCAGGAGGTCGGTACGGCTGAGGGGCGCACCCGCCGCCTGGGTCAGCACGTAGAGCAGGCTAAATTCTTGAGGGGTTAAATCAATGTAGTCGCCACGAAAGTTGACCCGCCGCTGCACCAGATCAATATTCAACTCGCCGTAGGTTAGCGACGCCGGGGCGCTCATCAGCCGCACTCGCCGGGTGAGCGCCTCCACTCGAGCTAAAAACTCTTGCATACCGAAGGGCTTAGTGAGGTAGTCGTCGGCTCCGGCCCGCAGCCCAGTCACGATGTCGGTTTCGGTATTGCAGGCTGAGAGAATCATGATCAGCGGCTGCCCCTGGCTGTGGAGCCACTTGCACAGCTCGACCCCATCCCCGTCTGGCAGCTGCGAGTCTAAAATCACTAGGTCGGGCTGACGACTCTGAAAAACATCGCGGGTGCGCACTATATCTGACGACTGAAAAACTCTGTAGCCAGCTTGCTGAAGATGCCAGCCTAGGAGCGATCGCAAATGGGGGTTTCCCTCAATAATCTGTACAGATACAGAGCCCACTGGATTTCGTCATAAACGGCAATTTTTATTTGCTAAACATAGCAAAGCCCCTCCAGGGGTTTTGTAGCTAGGGTTACTCAACCCTCAGGTCGATTGCAGACCCCAATCGCTACATGATGGGGACAAAAGGTTACCAACCGTAGTCAACCAACTATTTATAGATCAATTGTTTGCATAACTTAAATTTAGTTTGATTTTCGAAAGAAAGCAGCTTTGGAAAGCCTTTAGAGAGGCTAAAAAAAACAAAAGAATGACATTTGGTCAATCGGCTGAAATACCTTGAAAAACCCCAATATACAGGCCAAAAGAGCGGTAGCACGGGGAGTAAAGACGATTTTTGATCTCGGTAATATAGAGTCCAACTGCGTCATTTCTAATCATGACTTTGTCCCAAGGCTATATCCTTGTGCTCGATCCAGAGCGTTGTCACCACGACGACGCTCACCCCCTGGTGACCAACCTGCAATACCCGGTGTTTGTAGCCAGTTCTACCGAGCAAGCGGTGACTCGGGTTAGCCAGGGCCCTCCCTGCCTGGTCATTTTGATGGGCAACAATTTTCAGGCCTGGTCGCAGCCATTAGTTAATCAGCTGCGGCAGTACAGCCACTCTCCCGATATGACCATTGTGGCGCTCACCGATTCGGCCAGCCCCCAGTGGAACTACAGCGAAGACACGCCGGGGGTAGACGGTCTGCTAGTGCAGCCCCTCAGCATGGATATTTTGCGATCGCTGGTGGAGTCGGCCTTTGCCCGCAGCATCTGCCACTGAAAGGATTGAGCGTGAGCTGTCCTTAGAGCCGCTATCTCCCTAAGCCAACCATCCCTATATCTGCCTTGATATCAGCATTTGCTAGACCAGCTGGGTATGCTGAAACCAGGTTAAGAGAGAGCCTTCATGCTGCCCAAGGTTTTGCCCGAAAGTCGAGTTCAGGTATTTAAATTTTGGTTCAACGGCGCCCTGCAGGATGGCACTCACTACAGCAATGAGCTGTACTACCGAGCGTTGACCGTCGAATCTGACAAACGCACTCGTCTGTACCACTTAGCCTGCAAGTTCTCAGAACAGCAGGCCGGGGCACTGGTCTCGATCGCAGACAATCAGTGCAGCCTGTGGATCAGTTTGCGCAGCCGGGTGATGGCAGCTCAGCTGCTTCAGCAGCGGGTAGCCGGACTGCCTCGACCCCGACTCTAGCCCAATGGCTCAAAATCATCGCTGCACCAGGCGAGCTGGCCCTGGTCGATACAGCCTTTGACCTGCAACGTAGCCGGATCAAACACAACCAAGTTGGCCTGATAACCCGCCGCCAGCAGCCCAAGGCCACGATCTACTCTAATAGCCCGGGCCGGATACAGAGTCGCCATCCGCAGCGCCTCTGCCAGGGGAATACCTACCTGGCGCACGCAGTTGCCCACCGCTTCCATCAGCGTTAGCGCCGCCCCGCCTAGGGTGCCATCGGCCGATATGCACTTGCCGTTGCGATAAAACACCCGCTGCCCACCGATGACAAACGATTCTAGCGTAGTGCCTACCGGCGGTGTAGCATCGCTGACCAGCACCAAACGGTCTTGCTTAATGCGCTTGGCCAGATCCACAGAGCCGTAGTGAACGTGGTGACCGTCTACGATAATGCCCGCGTAAACATTGGGCCGGCTGAAGACGGCCCCCACCAGGCCTGGGCTACGCCCCTGCCAGGCCGACATCGCATTGAACAAATGCGTCGCCATACCAATGCCGGCCTCAAAACCGGCCAGAGCGGCTTCAAAACTGGCGTCTGTGTGCCCGGCAGCCACTAAAATGCCCGCCTGAGCCAGCTGTTGAATATATTCTGGCGGCACCATTTCAGGCGCTAACGTGACTAGTCTGACCACCTCTGGCCCTGCCTCGACCAGGCGGCGAATCATCGCCCCATCGGCCGAGCGGACATAGGTTTTGTTGTGAATGCCGCTGCGTTTTGGGTTGAGGTAGGGGCCTTCTAAATGTAGCCCCAGCACCCGCTGGGGATGGCGACGACGGTACTCAGCCACGAGCGCGATCGCAGCCTCCATAGCCGCGTCGGACGTAGTAATTAGCGTAGGCAAAAAGCTGGTCGTACCGCTGCGAAGATTGGTACGGTGCATGGTATCGAGGGTATCGGCGGTAATCGCGTCATTGAACATTACGCCGCCACAGCCGTTGAGCTGGAGATCGATAAATCCAGGGGCTACGGCCCAACCCCGACCGTCGAACTGGGGCAAACTGGGGGCCAGCTGGTCGATGGGTACCAAGTCAAGAATGTCAGCTGCCTCGACGACGAGGGCATGGTTTTGCAGGACCTGATGCCCAGTATAGAGGGTACAGTTGGTAAGGGCATAGCGAGGATGGTGGGTCTGCCTGGACAGGCTACTGCAGTCCTCAGCCCTCAGCTCTGGTGTAACCCCGTCTGTTGTAACCCTAGAGGACATGGTGATGCTTCGTCCCTTTCATGTAGCGTTTCCAGTGTACGACCTGTCTAGCACCCGTCATTTTTATGAAACGGTCCTGGGCTGCTCCGTAGGGCGCACCTCCGATCGCTGGATCGACTTTAACCTGTTTGGCCATCAAATCACGGCTCACCTGGTAGATGAAGCCCGCTCTGTCGTACCGACAAATGCCGTAGATGGCCATGGGGTTCCGGTCAGCCACTGGGGGGTAATTCTTACGCCAGCGGCGTGGCAGAGCTTGGCCGATCGCCTGCGCCAGGCCCAGGTAAACTTTCTCATCGAGCCCTACCAGCGGTTTGTGGGCCAGGTGGGGGAACAGGCCACGCTCTTCATTACTGACCCCAGCGGTAACGCCCTGGAGTTTAAAGCCTTTGCCCAGGACGAGAGCATTTTCGCTCCCTCTGAGCCTATGTTGAGTAGCCCTGAGTAGCCCAGCCGCGCAGATCCAGCCTCAGCCGGACTACCGCTAGCGCTGCCACCGCTGTCCCCGGTAAATGCCCTCAATTGTGTTGGCGGGGGCATTAGCGGAATCACCCTCGGGGCTACCGGTGGGAGTCGTCTCCGGGCTAGGCTGAGACGAGCGGTAGCGAATGCCGCGATAGGTGAGTTCATAGCCATTGTCAGCAACATCTGCTTTGACCTCAGGCGAAGCGCCTGAGGTTAAGGCAATTTCTGGATCCGGCTGGGCCGAGACACTGGCTACGGTCGCATCGGGTACAATGTCGCTGGCCTGGGCCACCCGTTCACTGGCCCGAATCTGCCGCTGTAGCGCGTAGAGAGCCGTCAGCAGGCCCAGCAGCAGAACCTGCCAGGGGGCTTCCACCAGACCCACTATCACCAACCCCAGGGCAGAGACAATGCCCACTGCGGTTGCTAACAAGGTAATAAAAGCCATAGATCCCCCTTACAGAGAGTTGCACTGCACGCTCCAGGTAACCTTTACACTACCGGAAGCGCCTAGGCTTGTCATCTGCCTATTTACATCTGCCTATTTGATTGTTCCTAGAGTAGAAGGCTTAAACACTAAAGCCCTGTAGCGGCCGCTACAGGGCTTTGAACTGTTCTCTTTTACGATACCCCCAGGGGAATTCGAATCCCCGTCGCCTCCGTGAAAGGGAGGTGTCCTAGGCCTCTAGACGATGGGGGCCTGGTTTTTTCAACAGTCCTCAGTATAGATAAAGGGGAAACCCTTGTCAAACCGAGTTGTGTTTTTGGGCCACCTGTTTTGGGCAAGAGCCTGGAGCCAGATGCCTGGGCAAAAACAAGCCTTGCCCGGTGAAGCCTTTAGCTATTCTAAACCGATAGGGGCCAAATCGATCGGGACAATTTAGAAACAACCCGATTAAGAAGGTAGGGTCTGGCGCAGGCGCTTGAAGCTGTACATAGCGCGATCGGCATTGGCCCAAGCCCATCGCAGCCCCTGGCTCGGATGGCGCCCAGCAATGCCCACCGAAGCCGGCAGCTGGTTATCGGCCAAAGCCTGCTCCAGACGGGTTTTTAGAGGTTCGCCCTCGTCTAAGGAACAATCAACACAGAGCATGGCAAACTCATCGCCGCCAATGCGAGCGACGATATCTTGCTTGCGAGTCGTTTGCCGCAGCACAGCGGCAGTCTGCTGCAGGAGCTGGTCTCCGGCGGCATGGCCCTGGCCGTCGTTGACGATCTTCAGCCCGTCGATATCGATGACAATAATGCAGGCTGGATAGCCGTAGACGGTACAGCGTTCTTCTTCGCTGTCGAGCAGCTGATCCCATCCACGGCGGTTGTAAAGCCCGGTCAGTCCATCAGTGAGGGCCTCTGTTTGCAGCCGTTCGGCTAGACGAGCCTGCTCAGCGGCTTTGGTATCGGCGTGGAGAATACGGCTCAGCAGCTGGGCCAGCAGCTCAATCAGGGGGAGTTCTTGCTGAATAGCTGGGGGTTGAGGGGCCGGATCGATGGCGCACAGGGTGCCAAACAGAGAGCCGTCTTCATTGACCAGGGGAACGCCGACGTAGGCGCCAATTTTGACCTGTTGACCAATGGGCGCTTCGATATAGGCGGGTACCTCGTCAGAGCAGGGGGCAATACGAGGACCTTCGCCTTTAATCATGCGAGAGCAAAACGAATCAGTCCAGCTAAAGACGTCCCCGGCTTTTACCCCATAGCCCTGATCATTGGCCTGCAAGACAATCCAATCGTCGCCCTCGGTGCGGGTAACCATCCACAGGTCAAACCCGAGCCGGTCGTGGAGGTAGGTTAGAACGGCTAGTGCAGCGGTATTGAAGTCAAGCAGTTGACTGGCGTCGAACGTGGGCAGGGGTTTCATTAATGGTGACTTTTCTTTTCGAAGGGGCTGATAGCCTCTACATTAATACTGCCCTTTGCTTATCAGAAAGTCATCAGAAATTCAATTAGAAATAGCGCCTGACTCGCTGACTCAGCCCCATGATTAAGCCTGCCTAATTGGGGGCTGTTTACTTGGGCATGAGGGCTCAAATCCTGATTTGACAAGCATCTGACAGTCATTCTCAAGTTACCCAGATCATTTTGAGATAACTGCTTCAAGCGCTCTCTTAAACTGAAATCCAGTACTCAGGCCAGGCAATTCACCCTGGGGGCAGGGCGTTATCAGTTTAAACTTAATCAAGTTGACTAAAATCACTTGACTTTTATTGAATTATCTTTGGTTTTTTTGAAGTTTTGCTGTTGAGTTGTTTTGGCTGCCGCTAATGCTGGACAGGTCGATGCTAAACCTGCGATCGCAGCAGGTTTAGCACCAAAAAAACAGGCCATTGATTGGCCTGCGATCGCCGTAATTGGTCAAAAGCGGCCCTGGCAGCGGGAATAGCTCAGGGTTATGCCATTCCCGCCGACTGAACTAACGCCTAGGCTGGGGTCGCAACCGCAACAACCAGGTCGTTGAAGTCGTTGTCGCCGCCGCCAAACTGGTCCTCAAACCCAATTGTCCCATCGGCGAAGCGCACGTGCTCAACGCCATCGGGGTTGGCGGCCCCAAAGGCAAAGTACACCCGGCTGGCGTTAAAGCCATCTGGCGTACCGTTGACAATCAGGAAAGGAGCGTAAAGGCTGCCCCCAGCCACGTCTGACTCAAAGACAGACTCGGTTAAGTTGGCCGTGGTCAACGCTACAGACTCGGCGCGAGCGTCCAGAGCCGCCTGGGTATAGCCAGCCTGGCCGGGGATAACATCGGCCGTTCCATCGCCGTCGATGTCGATGCCACCGTTGGTATCGCTCACCCGGTAGAAGCCCACGAAGTTGTCAAAGGCAGCTTCCCGGTTCACCGCGAAGGTGGTAGCCACGTCGCCGGTAATGTCGCGCAGATCGAGGAATAGGCCGGACACCTCGGGCTCGGGCTCCGCTGGGGCCTCGGTCTCAAAAATCGTGATGGTGCCGCTGACTTCGTTAGACACCACCAACAGCGGGTTGCCGTTGGGGCTGTCTGGCGCCGCAATGAAGGATAGGCCTTCGGGGGCAATGTCGCGATCGTCACGAATGTACTGCTCAAACGTGGGGGCAAAGGGATTGCTGATGTCGTAGATCAAGACACCCCCACCGGCCCGCTCAAGGCCGACAAACGCGTAGGTCTTATCGCCTACCTGAGCAACGGTCAGCGCCTCGGGTTCAGCGCCCTTGTCGTCAGAGCGCTGGTCGAACTCTGCCGGGTCGCCATCGTTGGCGTTGAAGAGCTCTGGGGTCAGCTGCGCAGTGATGTTGGCAATGTCATCGCCGCTATCAAATACGAGGTTGCCGTTCTCATCCCAAATGCTGAAGGAGCGACCGCCAAAGCTGTAGAGCTCATCAAAGTCGCCGTCCCCATCGGTATCCCCCAGCGCCGTTGTAATGTTTAGGCGGCCTAAATTTTCGTCTAGCTGCAGGACATCCGCATTGGGGAAGGCTGTGGGGTCGAGCACCACATCGGCAATCCGGGCTTCTTCGTTGAAGAAAACACCTTCCTCAGCAATGACGTTGCCCGCTTCATCTTCCAGGTCACCGTCGGGGCGAATGCGAGCATCGCCCTCGTTGGCGGTGACGTAGTAGGTCATGCCGTTGACGGCGTAGCTGGCGATCGCATCGGGCTGGTAAACCCCAAACACGGGCCAGTTTTGCAGGTTAATGCCGCCATCGTCGTTACTGGCGTCGAGCTGAGGGCCACTGCTGTAGTCCTTAAAGCCCAGGGGCAGGATATCGGTAACGGTGGCGCTGGCGATATCCACCAGGGCAAAGGCGTTGCTCTCCTGCAGGGTGGCCCAGGCGGTAGTGCCGTCGGGCGAAACCGCAATGTACTCTGGCTCAACGTCTTGGGCCACCGTAGCGTTCAGGCCGAACAGCTTCACGCCAGCCGCCTTGAGTTCATCGGCGCGATCGTTAAACTGCGCAAACCCGGCGGTTGCAACTGTGGCATTGTCTACGCCATTGCTGAGGTCAATAATGCTGATCGAGCCCTCAGGGTCAATGGTGTAGTCAGCGTTGGGCTCACCTTCGTTAGCCACCAGAACTTTGGTACCATCGGGGGTGAAGGTCACCATATCGGGTAGAGCCCCTACGGTAACGCTGTTCAGCACCGTGCCCTCGGCGTTGAGGAAGACGACGCTACCGTTGTCGGTTGCGGGGTCAGCGGCAATGGCGACGGCCAAGATACCATTGCTAACCGCAACGCTGTTAATGCTCCCGCCGTAGGCGCTCAGGTCGATCAGCGGCAGCGCGACTGGAGCGGTGGGGTCGCTGAGATCGACAACCTGCAGCGTGGGTTTGCCAGAGACCACAAAGAGCTTTTGAGAGTCAGCATCGTAGGCGCTGATCTCTGCCCCATCGGTAAGCTCTAGTCGGCCAATTTGGGTGAAGGGGCCATTGAAGCCATCGGAGAAATCGGGCGGTGGGGTAGGTTCACCCGTGCTGTCACCGAGAACAGAATCTTCGCGGAAGTTGAGATTTTGAATCCGTTCGTCCAATGCCCGTCCGGTATCCTCTTCGTCAAAGGGGGTGTTGAGGAAGTTATCAAACAGATACTCCGCCAGGGCATCTTGCTCGGTACCGTCATCAGCAAAGGTGGCATCGCCAGTTTGAATGCCGTCTTGGGTCAGCTGAGTCACGTTGGCACGGGCAATCACAGCGGGATCGCCAACCTCCCCTACGGTAGGATCGGTGTTGAGGTTGGGAAAGGGGTAACCATCGCCGCCACCGATAAAGTTGCCTGCATCGTCGAAGTTTGGCTCTGCCAGAAAGTTCAGCGTGACAATGCGGAAGGTTTCGGCTGTGTCACCCACCAGCTCACCATCGCGCACCAGTTCAGCCAGCAGATTATCACTGTCGTCGAAAATGGCTGCACTTTGGATGCGATCGCCTGCTGCCAAATCAGGGTCGTAGGAGAACTTGACCCCGGCAATTTGAGGAAATGCACCTGCTGCCCCAGGAATAGTACTGACGCCGTGTTCCAGCAGTGCAACCAGCTCAGCCTTGGTTAGGGTCAGCAGCGTAAGGCCATTGTTGAAGGCCAGCGCCGTCTCAATGTCGTTTTGGCTAATACCGCCCTGAGGCTTAATGATATTGCCTTCACTATCTAAGATCGCCTCGTTAGGAATGCGAACAAACTCATTACTTCCTGGAGGAACAATCGTTTGGCCGATCGAAGCGCGAATGCCCCCGCCGTTTTTGAGCGATACAACGACAGTGGGGTCAATGGCCTGAGCATCAGCTAGATTAGCATCAGCGGTGAGGTTGCCGAGGTTCGCTTCCTGGGTACGCACCCCATCAGGATCCTCAGGTGTATCGGCACCCGAACGATTGCCGTTGAGAAAGACGTTGGCAATGCCAAAAACATTGGACTCAGTAGACAGAATTTGTGCTTCGATCGCATCGACAATCTGCTGAATTTCTGGATCTACCAGCCCTGCTGCGTCTAGAGCCGCAACGCCCTCCTCATCGGTGGCGTAGGCCCCAGAAATGGTTTCATCGTAGCTCTCAGGGATGATATTGCCCGCTTCATCAAAGTCGAGCACCAGACGACCGACATACTTATAGCTGCCATCGGTGTTGACAACTGCCGTTTGAGTCCCGCCCGCATTGGTGACAAATTGAGGATACTCGCCCTGGGCGCTGTCGCCAGCACGAATGCGATCGTTGCTATCAAACAGGCGGGTATTAGAACCACCTGCGACAATAATATCTACATTGGTCAGCCGCTCGGCTAACCCCAACTCGATGCTGATTTGCTGCATGTGAGCCAGCAAAACCACCTTATTCAGCGTAGGGTCTGCCGCCAATAGGGCATCGACTTCAGTCTGAATCTCAGCCGCAAGCGCATCCAGCTGTTCTGGAGTGGGGTTGGAGGCAAAGGGAGTAGGCGCAATTCCGACTGTACCAGGGCTAGAGATACTCGCCAAGGTAGGTGTAGTCGCACCGACCACACCGATATTTTCACCGTTGACATCAATCACAACGGAAGAGGTCACAGTATTCGGCATCGGCGCCTGACCGCCCGCAACCTCTAATGGCGCGAGACTAGCATCTGCAGCAAAGTTGAGGTTAGTTGATAAGTAGGGAAAGGCCGCACCTGTAAAGTCACTACCCAGAATTTCTCCGGGGGCAGAACCGTCAATCAAACTGGCAAGAACAGCCGTACCGAAGTCGAACTCGTGGTTGCCGAGCGCGATCGCCTGGAAGCCCAGCTCGTTTTGAATTTGGATATCCGCAATGCCCCCAGTACCGAATACGGGTGCAGACGCATTGAAGAACAAACCGGGAATGAAAGCATCTCCAGAAGACAGCACTAGAGTATTGTCTTCAATGCCGTCATCACCGAGGTCTTGAGCTTTTAGAGCATTAAGGACAGCAGAAAGACGAGGCGCATCCTGTATGGCCGCCGCCGCAGCTTCCTGATCCGTTACGTGTAGTAGTTCAAGCGTAAATTCAGCCATCTATCCCTCTTCGTGAATTGAGAATTAGACAGCACAGAAATCCGATGTCAGACCTGTGACTGACATCGAACCCCGTTCTGCCTTATAGACTTAAATCAGCCCACAACAGAAGACCCGTGACCGATAGCGAAACGTGACCTTCGGCAAAAGATCCGTCAGAGCAGATCTTTGGATACCGGGATAATGTAACCACATCGTCCATTGAAGAAAAGAGAAGAATACTTTCATCAACTTTTCAGCAGAGATACTCAACGGTCACAAAGCTTTTGATTGTGTTCATGTGTAACTTTCTCAGATCAACGTAAAGTAACGGTAAAGCCATACTTAAGGCTTAGTGTAAATACGGAGGCTTTATCAACGCCTTATAACTTCTCGGCTGGCTTCACGCTTGCTTTTTAAATAGTTAAATTCTAGGCAAACTTGACAGGGAAAAAGACTGGGTGAGTGAAGATTGTTGCTTAACCAGCAGCTTGGCATTGGTCTACAGCCCAAAATATATCTTGAGAAGGGTGTAGCTATGAGCACTCTCAATCAATCAGTGAGGATTAAGGATCATCTGGTAAGACAGCTGAGGTTTCTGCCGTAATTGTGAATGTGCAGTAGTCTTAGGGGATCCATTCATCTCGACAAAAATCTAAATTATCACCATTCAACGACCGTTCTCAGGATTATTTGAACGGCAACTGGAAAGTTCTGTTTAAGTTTTAATGAATATTAGCTTGCTCTTTGCTCCGCTAAGCGAATGATGTAAGGCGATCGCTCTTAGAGATAAAAAGTTAGTGACCTAGGACCAGGGCAAGGGACAGTTAGCGGAATGAAGCTTAAAATAGGGGCTAATTGACTTCTATGCATGCTCGGGTCTATGGCCTTAGAGCTTCCAATTATCTTAGAGAAAAATTCTATGGCTTCTGACGTAAAAACAATTCTAGTTACCGGTGGGGCTGGCTACATCGGCAGCCACGCCGTGATGGCCCTTCAGCAAGCAGGCTATCGGGTTTTAATTCTAGATAACCTGGTATATGGCCATCGTGACCTGGTGGAGAATGTGCTCAAAACCAAGCTGATTGAGGGCAGCACCCTCGATAAAGCGCTGCTCAAGTCGATTTTTAACCGCTACGACATCGGCGCCGTCATGCACTTTTCGGCCTACGCCTACGTGGGCGAGTCGGTCAGCGATCCTGCCAAATACTACGAAAATAATGTGGTGGGCACCCTATCACTGCTCGACGCCATGGTGGAGGCCGGAGTCAAAAACTTTGTATTCTCTTCGACCTGTGCCACCTACGGCGTGCCCCAGGAAATGCCAATTACAGAGTCTCACCCCCAAAACCCGATCAACCCCTACGGTGCCACCAAGCTGATGGTGGAGCGCATTCTGACCGACTACGACAAAGCCTACGATTTGCGATCGGTGCGCTTTCGCTATTTCAATGCGGCGGGTGCTCACCCCAACGGGCTCTTGGGCGAAGACCACAACCCCGAAACTCACCTGATTCCCCTAGTGCTGCAAACGGCCCTGGGCAAGCGAGAGTCAATTAGCGTTTTTGGCACCGACTACCCCACCCCTGACGGCACCTGCGTCCGCGACTACATCCACGTGTGTGACCTGGCCAATGCCCACATCTTGGGCCTGGAATATCTGCTCAAAGGCGGCGAGAGCAACGTCTTTAACCTGGGCAACGGCAGCGGTTTCTCGGTGCGAGAGGTGATTGATGCGGCGGTACGGGTGACGGGCAAGACTATCCCGGTGGTGGAAGTTGAACGCCGCCCCGGCGATCCGCCGGCGCTGGTGGGAAGCAGCGATCGCGCCCGCAGCATTCTAGGCTGGAACCCGCAGTATGCTGACATTGACACCATTTTGGCCCACGCCTGGGCCTGGCACCAAACGCGCCACGGCTAGAGCCTGCCCTGGAGAAGCGTTCGCCAAGGCAAACGCTTCTCGAATGGATCAGTCCAGTTATCCCAGACTTCACTCAGTCCCTAGAGCTTCCACAAATCAAGGTCACGAAACAAAAGAAAAGCCCGTCACAGGTGTGACGGGCTTTTAGTCGTGAATGTAGGTTGTTCCAGGCTTACAGAGAGTTAGCCCCTGCTACCACTTCCAGAATTTCTTGAGTAATAGCGGCCTGACGCGCTTTGTTGTAGGTCAGGTTGAGGGTCTTAGCCAGTTCCTTCGCGTTGTCGCTAGCGTTGTTCATGGCCGTCATTCGGGCGGCCAGTTCGCTCGCCGCCGACTCCTGCAGCGCCCGCAGAATCTGATTGTTCAGATACAGAGGCAGCAGCGCATCCAGAATCTGCACCGGATCTTGTTCAAAGATCATGTCCTGGGGAAACTCCGTTGGAGCTGGCCCAGTTACCTTCTCGCGCTCTACCTGGAAGACGCCACCTCGGGTCGTAAGCCGGAAAATTTCGTCATCCGATACCTCTAGACCCTGGGGATCGAGGGGTAGCAACGTTTGAATCACCGGGCGAGAGCTGACCAGCGACACAAACCGGGTATAAACCAGCTCAACCCGGTCGACTTCGTCGGAGAGAAACAGCGACAGCAGTTCGTCCGCGATCGTTGAGGCTTCGGCTGCGGTTGGAATTTGTTCCATACCAATGAAGCTGGACTCAATTGGCTGGTCGCGACGCTTAAAGTACTGGTTGGCCTTGCGACCGACGATGACAAACTTATAGTTCAAGCCCTCAGCCGCCAGTTCCTGAGCCCGGATTTCGGCTCGGCGAATGACGTTGGTGTTGTAGCCGCCGCAGAGGCCGCGATCGCCGGAGATGACCAGCAGAGCCACGGTTTGAACGTCGCGCTGCTTCAGCAGAGGCAGGTCGGCCTCCTCAAACCGGAGTCGACTTTGCAGACCGTAGAGCACCTGGGCCAGGCGATCGGCGAAGGGTCGGGTGGCAATCACCTGCTCCTGGGCGCGACGCACCTTAGCCGCCGCCACCAGACGCATGGCTTCAGTGATCTTGCGAGTATTTTTAACAGACTTAATGCGGTCTCGAATCGCTTTTAGGTTAGGCATAGTGGATCCCTAAGGGGTCGTCGAGAGTCGGGGTGTTGACTGAGGCCACACCCCGACTAAAACAGGAGATTAGACGGCTGCCATGAAGGCTTGCTTCGCTTCAGCGATCGCGTCCTTAAGAATGGCTTCGCTTTCGTCACCGAGCTTCTTCTCGCTGCGAATCAGCTCACCAAACTTGGGCTTGCTGTTGCGGAGGTAGTCGCGCAGAGACTTGGCAAACGCCGTTACCTGATCCACGGGCACCTCATCCATATAGCCGTTGATGCCGGCGTAAATGATCGCCACCTGCTCTTCCACAGGCAAAGGCGAGTACTGGGGCTGCTTGAGCAGTTCGCGCAGGCGTGTACCACGGGCCAGCTGCTTCTGGGTGGCCGCATCCAGGTCAGAGGCAAACTGCGAAAATGCCTGTAGCTCGTCGAACTGGGCTAGCTCTAGCTTCACCTTACCAGCCACCTGCTTCATCGCCTTGATTTGAGCCGCAGAGCCTACCCGCGATACCGAAATACCGGCGTTGATAGCGGGGCGCAGACCAGAGTTAAACAGGTCAGAGGAAAGGAAGATCTGACCGTCGGTAATCGAAATCACGTTGGTCGGAATGTAGGCCGACACGTCACCCGCCTGGGTTTCGATCACGGGCAGGGCGGTCATGCTGCCTTCACCCAGCTCAGGACTGAGCTTAGCGGCCCGCTCTAGCAGGCGAGAGTGCAGGTAGAACACATCGCCAGGATAAGCCTCACGACCGGGCGGACGACGCAGCAGCAGCGACATCTGGCGGTAGGCCTGAGCCTGCTTGGTGAGGTCATCATAGATGATGAGAGTTGCCTTACCCTTGTACATAAAGTACTCGGCCAGGCTAGCCCCAGTGTAGGGAGCTAGATACTGCAGCGGAGCTGGGTCGTTGGCGTTAGCCGCCACCACAATGGTGTAGTCGAGGGCACCGCGCTCGCGCAGCACATCTACAATTTGAGCCACCGAAGCTGCCTTCTGACCAATAGCCACGTAGACGCACACCACGTCCTCAGACTTCTGATTGAGGATGGTGTCGATCGCGATCGCAGTCTTACCCGTCTGGCGGTCACCGATGATCAGCTCGCGCTGGCCACGACCGATTGGGATCATGGCGTCGATAGCGGTGATACCAGTCTGCAGCGGCTCATACACCGACTTACGGGCAATAATGCCGGGAGCAGGCGATTCAATTAGACGGGTTTCGGTGGTTTGTACATCACCCTTGCCGTCAATGGGGCGAGCCAGAGCGTCTACAACCCGGCCCAGCATGGCTTCACCAACCGGAACCGACGCAATTTTACCGGTGGCGGTAACGGCGCTGCCCTCTTTAATGTTGATGCCGTCGCCCATCAGCACCGCGCCCACGTTGTCCTCTTCCAGGTTGAGGGCGATCCCCACGGTGCCGTCTTCAAACTCCAGCAGCTCGCCAGACATAGCGGTTTCGAGGCCGTAGATGCGGGCAATACCGTCACCTACCTGTAGCACCGTACCCACGTTGGAGACCTTGACCTCCTGGTTGTACTGCTCGATTTGCTGCTTAATAATGCTGCTAATTTCGTCAGGTCTGATACTAACCATAGGACTTGCTCTGGATAAACCTACATAAACACGAGACGTCAGAGAAACTGCCCCACCGAGGGGCAATCTAAATCAATGGGGCTAGGCGGTGGTCGCTAGCTGCAGGCCGATGCGACGCAGCTGCCCTCGGAGGCTGGCGTCGATCACCTGAGAGCCAACCTTAATGATCAGTCCCCCAATCAGGGCTGGGTCAATCTGGATCGACAGCTCGACGCTGTTGGCACCGGTCATGGCTTTGACGCGATCGCGAATCGCGTTCTGCTGGTCGTCGCTCAGCTCAATAGCAGAGGTCACATCGGCCAAAACCGTTTGGTTTCGCTCTCTCAGCAGAGCTTGGTACTGCTGAAGCACGGGCTGCAGAAAGGCGATCCGACCCCTATCAACCAGCAGCATTAGAAAGTTCAGCAAGAAGCCGCTCACGTTTCCTTCAGCAATTTGGCGCAGCACTTCTTTTTTAGAATCGGGAGCCATCAGCGGGTTAGACAGAAACCCGATTAGCTCGTCAGAACTGGCCAGCACCTCTAGCAGATTGGCGACTTCGCCACCTACCTGATCAGCAGCGTTGTTATCATCAGCCACCGACATCAGAGCCTTGGCGTAGGGACCAGCAATTTCAGAACTCAGCGTTGTGTCGTTCATGGCTATTCTCCTTTAAGCGAGGCAATACTGGAATCCACCAGACGCCGCTGCAAATCGTCGTTCAGCCGATCCGGCAGAGCGGCTTCGCTGCGCTCGATGGCCAGGGCGGCAATGCGCTGCTGCAGCTCTCGCATGACCTTAGCCTCCTGAGAGCTGAGGTCTTGAGCGGCGTTAGCTCGCATGCGCTCTACGTCGATCTGAGACTGCTTTAAGATCTCCTCACGGCTGCGCTCTGCTGTTGTCTGGGCTTCGGCCAAAATCTTTTTAGCTTCTGTCTGAGCCTGGGCCAGCTTTTGTTGCTGCTCTGCCAGCGCGGCGGCGGCCTCCTGCTTACGCTGCTCGGCCTCAACAATCGCTGTTTTAATCGCCGACTGACGGGTCGATAGGGTTTTCCCTAAAAACTTGCCGCCAAAGTAATACAGCACGCCAATAATAATGACCAAATTTATCAGGTTGGTTTCCAGGATATTGAAATCCACACCAAAACCACCTGCTTCCGCCGCCAGTAACCAACCAATAGTCATATCCCTACTTTCCGTCAACGACGCGGGCAACTCCGGAAGGGCTAAGCCACCCCGGCTTTACCAATAGCCTAGGCCGCTAAAGAACCCAGCAGCTTGTCTAAAATTTGCTGACTCAGACCATCCACCTGCTGCTCTAGGGTGGCCATAGCCTGACTCTTTTGCTCGTCTAGTTCGCGCTGCACCTGCTCCCGCTGGGCCTGAGCCTCCTGCTGAGCAGCCGCAACGGTTTGAGACGCAATTTTCTGCGCTTCTTCCTGGGCCTCGGCAATTACCGTTTGGGCCTGGCGACGGGTTTCAGCCAGCTCTTGTTGATACTGCTTAGCAATCTGCTCAGCCTTAGCCAGGCGCTCTGCCGCATCAACTTGATTGGAACTAATGTAACCGTCACGCTCGTCTAAAACTTTGCCCAGAGGCTTGTAGAAAAGCGCGTTGAGCGCCACTGCCAGGAGCACAAACTGCACTGCCATCAGCGGCAGAGTGGCGTCGAGGTCAAATAGACCACCGCCTTCTTCAACCGTTTCAGCGGCCTCAACCGCCAGTAACCAAACAAAATTCATCATTGTGGGTATGCCCTTTAACCCGGCCCAGGGCCAGCACTACAGAGTGAAATTCCACAGGGGAAATCGCCAGTGTCGAAAGGCAGGGAAAGGTACAGCACCTCTCCCTAGCCCATCGATGACTATCTACGCGAAGGGGTTGGCAAACAGCAGCACCAGGGCTACTACCAGACCGTAGATGGTGAGTGCTTCCATGAAAGCCAAGCTCAGCAGCAGGGTGCCGCGAATCTTACCTTCAGCTTCGGGCTGACGAGCAATACCTTCTACCGCTTGACCAGCTGCATTACCTTGACCAATACCAGGGCCGATTGCTGCCAGGCCAACGGCCAGAGCGGCTGCGATTACGGAAGCGCCTGCAATAATAGGATCCATGTCTTACCTCGATTTTGGACAATCAACAACTCGTTAAATCAGGTCGTAGACAACGCTCGATAGGCGTTTCTTGTGGGTGCGGCCCCTAGGACCACGTCGGCTGGCAGCACCTGCCCCACCAGCCAATACCAAAATGAATGCCCCAAGAAGAAATCCACAGGGAAAATCACTGGGGGTCATCCATGCTCTTCACCACCATGCCCCTCAATGGCCTCGCCGATGTAGGCCGCCGCCAGGGTTGCAAAGATCAGTGCCTGAATAGCACTGGTAAACAGACCCAGGACCATAACCGGTAGCGGTACGAAGAGAGGTACCAGCAAAACCAGCACAGCGACCACTAGCTCATCGGCCAGGATGTTTCCAAACAGACGGAAACTGAGAGAAAGGGGCTTGGTGAAATCTTCTAAAATGTTGATGGGCAGCAAGATTGGCGTTGGTTCGATGTACTTGGCAAAGTACCCCAACCCGCGCTTGCTAAAGCCTGCATAGAAATAGGCCAAGGACGTCAACAGGGCCAGGGCCACAGTGGTGTTGATGTCATTAGTGGGAGCGGCCAGCTCACCCGCTGGCAGATGGATGAGCTTCCAGGGAATCAGCGCCCCAGACCAGTTAGACACAAAGATAAATAGAAACAATGTGCCGACGAAGGGAACCCAGGGCCGGTACTCCTTTTCGCCAATCTGGTTTTTAGCCAGGTCACGGATGAACTCCAGGGCGTACTCCATGAAGTTCTGCAAACCGGACGGTATGCGCTGAATGTTACGGGTGGCTAAAAAAGACACCAGCAGCAGCACGCCAATGACAAACCATGAGGTCAGAAAGACCTGACCATGGAGCTTAAGGCCACCAACCTGCCAGTACAAATGCTGGCCAACCTCTAGCTCTGCCAGGACTAAGGGATGAATCGTGAACATGTTGAGCGCCATCTCTTAAATCAACTTCTCCTTAAGACCTACCAGGAAAAAGCATGCTATGCTGGGGAACCACCGATCTAGGTCGAACCAGGTTCCTGGAATGACTCTGACGAGGATTTTGGCAGCACCGCAGTCCAGAGGGTGTAAGCAATTAACGCCCCCTTGTAGGTCAAGAAACCCAGAAAAACAGGTACGACCTGAAGCTGCTGCCACTGGGTAGCTACCAGCACCAACCCGACCACAAGGGCTAATCGCCCGCTTCCTAGCCTGGCGCTGCCGCGCCCGATGTTGGCCACGCTTTTTGCCAACATCCTCAAGTAAACCACACCACCGCACGCTCCTATTAAATAATTCAGAGCAATTGGTAGAGAGTAGGCTAGCCAGACAGAAACAAAGATCACGCCGCTGAATGACAGAGTTGTCAGCAACAAGTTTTGCTGCAGCTGATAGTACTCTGCCATTGCATTTGCTGAAGCTGGAGGAAGTTCTTGACCGTCGGGTTGACCTGGGTCTAGGTCTGCCTCAGCTGGAGCAATAGGGTCGGTGTGTTCGGAGGGCAATGGGGCCACGAAAGCGCCTAATCCTTAGCCGTTAAAGGGTTTGACCCGCGCATGCAGGCCATGGGAGATCATATCACGGCAATAATACTTAATAGACGCTTCCCAAAAGTAAATCCGCTATCTTCGGCCTAACTTTATAGATTGTGCTGTGGCACATGCAACAAGATCAGCTGGCGCTGGTGCAGCTGGCGCACGTCCTCAAGGCTTAACCTGCTCTGGCTCAGCAGGTCTGCGACCGTCGCAGAGGGCTGATTGTGAAGGCCGTCTTGGCGGTGGCCCGCTTGGGTCGGTCTTTGAGCATCGCAGGCCTGCAAAAACTCAAACTCCTTTTGCTCCAGCGAAATAATTTGATAGTTATGATCGAAAATACTCTGGCTGGGCCAGCCCTCCATACAGGGATTGCGGGTGGGAATGGCTGTCAGGAGGTCGGCATCGTTCTGCCAGCTAGTGCGCGGGTAGGGGGGGCGAGCCAGGAACCACTCAAAGTGGGTGATCTCTGGATCAAGCAGCTCAACCAGACGGTACTGATCTTTTTCGGGCAGCTGTTGGGCGCGCGCCAGCAGGGCCGGGTCTGAAGCCAGCAGGCGATCGAGCTGCCAGATCTGAGGGTTTGAAAAGCCCACGAACTCCAGCCCCGATGCCTCGATCAGCTCAAACAAGCTATCGAGGGTGTAATCGACTTCCTGAGGGTGAACATACATATCGGCAAAGCACTCGTCGCGCTGGTTTTCCATGGCCCAGCGATCGCGCTCTCGCTGCTTGAGCCGGTTGCCCTCGGGCAGGCTGGCAAAAATCTGCCGACCCACCTGTACCCCGTCGCGGTAGTCGCCCCGCTGGCTGCCCTGCACCAGGGCGATCGCGCGCTGCATCAGCGAAATTTCCCAGCGGCCGATGGCGGCGTAGACAAATAAATGAATAAACCCACCAGGGGCCAGCTTGGTGGCCAGCGCTTGAAGACCTTTGAGCGGATCGGGCATGTGGTGGATAACGCCAACGCAGTTAATCCAGTCGAACTCGCCCTCTAGCTGATCAACGTCGTAGATGCTGAGCTGGCGAAACTGAACGTTAGTGGCCCTGGAGGACTGGCAGCGTTGGGTGGCGGTGGCGATTGCCCGCTCGCTCAGATCAATGCCTAGTACTTCAGCCTCTGGGTTGAGGTGACTGATGTACTCGGTGCTGACCCCGGTGCCACAGCCCGCATCCAGCACCCGCACTGCGACTGAGGCAGGAGCCGCCCCGGTGCAAAAGCTGTGCACTGTGGGCCAGTACCAGCGCCAGTTGTACCCTGGCGGAGCCTCGTCAAGAATCGGCTCAGGCGGAAAAGGATAGGTGTTGTAGAGGCGAGCTACCGCATCGCTGACCACCTGGGTTGTTGTTGAGTTGTCCATAGCTAGTTTGTCAGTTTACGTTGCACAGCAGTTACATCCAGGGAATGTTCAATTCATGGGGGCGACCCGTCAAGCTCGTGCTCGTGCCCAATACTCACATCGATCGTGCTCACGCCGATTGCATTGGGGCGATCGCAGTTATCGGCATCGGAACTGACGGCCTGACCACTCCGCCACCTTTACAAGGGGTTAGCCGGGCAAATCCTCTCCGGAAGCGGCTTTAGAGCCGCCGGCACCTCAGCTTTATCACGAAACGTTACAAAACTTATCCGCCTTCTCAGGGGTGTAGTGACCATCCTCTATGATGACCAAAGGCATTTAGCCGGTCGGATGTTACACAGTTTTTAATAATCTGTGTTGCTGTCCTGAAACGGTTTAATCTGATTCCAGGTCAGCGAACAGCCCGCCATCCATAGATACCGCATTCGGTGCCCGGCTTGGGTACCCGGCAGGTGAGGTTAACAACGCTTTACCTTCAAGCGGGTTCAGTGATTTTGCCCTTGCTCAGGGAGCCTTCCTGATCGATGCCCCTGACCAGTGCAGGATTCTGCGCCCTCTACCTCTAAACCGATTGATAGATTCTTTAATTGATGCCGTCATTGTCCGCATAGGGAGCCTTTGAAAACGCATGAGTGTTAAAGCAAGTGGTGGAAGTGCACCGGCGCGGCCCCAGCTCTACCAAACTCTGCCGGTGGCCACGATTTCCCAGGCCGAGCAGCAAGATCGCTACATGGGCCGAGGTGAGCTAGATGAGCTATCAGGATTTTTTAATTCCGGCCTTAAGCGGGTGCAGATTGCTGAAATCTTGACCCGCTACTCCGAGTTGATTGTCTCCCAGGCGGCCAACCGCATCTTTACCGGTGGGTCTCCCCTGGCTTACCTGGAACGGGTTGACAGCGAGTCGCCGGTTGAAAAAACTCGGGCTGGCACCGTTTTGAATGAATCAGAGGCTTCCCGGTTGGGCACCTCAACCTTCATTGAGAGCGGTGGCGGCGGACTGTTTCAGAACCTGTTCAGCTCTACGCCCTCGGGGCCGGTTCCCCCTGGGTTCCGCCCAATCAGCGTGTCTCGCTACGGCCCCAGCAACATGACCAAGTCGCTGCGCGACATGAGCTGGTTCCTGCGCTACGTAACCTATGCCATCGTGGCGGGCGACCCCAATATTATTTCGGTCAACGTGCGCGGCCTGCGAGAAATTATTGAGGGAGCCTGTTCCTCAGCGGCGACCATCGTGGCCATTCAAACCATGAAGGCCGGGGCTCTGCGCTACCTGAATGGTGATTCCGAGGCCCAGGGCATTGTCGACCAGTATTTCGACGTGCTGCTGAGCGAATTTAAAGCGCCAACCCCGTCGAATAAGCTGCGCCAGCGACCTTCTTCAGACCTACAGGGGCTTGAGCTGCCGCAGATCTACTACAACGCTGCTGAGCGTCGGCCCAAGTACGCCATGAAGCCAGGGCTGTCGGCGGTTGAGAAGAACGATGTGGTGAAAGCCGCCTATCGCCAGGTCTTTGAGCGCGATATTACCCGGGCTTACTCACTTTCAGTCTCCGATCTGGAGTCGAAGGTGAAAAACGGCGAAATCTCCATGAAGGAGTTTGTGCGCCGCCTGGCTAAGTCGCCGCTCTATCGCAAGAACTTCTACGACCCCTACATCAACAGCCGCGCCCTGGAGCTGGCCTTCCGCCATATTCTGGGTCGTGCGCCCAGCTCCCGTGAAGAGGTGCGCGACTACTTCTCTATTGTGTCTAGCGGTGGCCTGGCCGCTCTAATCGACGCCCTGGTCGACTCTAAAGAGTACGCCGACTACTTTGGCGAAGAGACGGTGCCCTACCTGCGCGGTCTGGGCCAGGAAGCCCAGGAGTGCCGCAACTGGGGTCCGCAGTTTGAGCTGTTTAACTACAGCGCTCCTTTCCGCAAGAAGCCGCAGTTTATTACCCTCTTTGCGGCTTACGAGCAGCCCCTGCCCGATCAGCACCCCTACGGCTCGGGCAATGACCCGCTGGAAATTCAGTTTGGGGCCATCTTCCCCAAAGAGACCCGCGATGTCAGCGCTACGCCAGCGTTCTTCAATAAAGACACGCGCCGCATCTTGATTCACCGCGGCCCCGGCATCAACAACCAGTTGAGCAACCCTGCGGCCCGGCCCGAGGATCCAGGTTCGCTGGGGGCCAAAGTATTCAAGCTGGATCAAATTCCCAGGACTGGCAATACCAAGAACAGCGTTCGCTATTCCGAAAGCTCGACTCAGACGGTAATTAGCGCCGCCTATCGTCAGGTGTTTGGTCGCGAGGTCTACTCGGGGCAGCGCTCCAAGGTCGCCGAGATTAAGCTGGAGAACGGCGAAATCTCGATGAAGGAGTTCATTCGGGCGATCGCTAAGTCCGAAGCCTTCCGCAAGACCTACTGGTCATCGTTGTACGTCATGAAGGCGGTGGAATACATTCACCGTCGTCTATTAGGACGGCCCACCTACGGCCGCAACGAAACCAACGCCTACTTCGACATCTGCGCCAAGAAAGGGTTCTACGCCCTGGTCGATTCGATTATCGATAGCCAGGAGTACAACGAAGCCTTTGGGGAAGACACCGTTCCCTACGAGCGCTACCTGACGCCCAAAGGACTTGCTCTGCGCAGCATGCGGGCCGGCAGCCTGGCTGAGAAAGGCATGGTTCCTGCCGTCGATACCAGCGTTCCCCGCTTTGTGGAACTGGGTACAGTCAGCGAAGATCGGGCGATTCCTGAGGTTCAGCGCCGTCTGGCTCAGGGGGTCAACCGTCAGCGCCAGCAGACCAAGGTGTTTAAGCTCACCTCTCTGGCCGACAAGCCCAACCTCAAGCTGGTGACCGCCGCCGCCTACCGGCAGATCTTCGAGCGCGACATCGCCCCTTACATTGTTAAGAGCGAGTTCACGGCGCTGGAAAGCAAGCTGGGCAATGGTGAAATTAACCTGAAGGAGTTCATTGAGGGCCTGGGTTGTTCAACGCTCTATATCAAAGAGTTTTACGCACCCTACCCCAACACTCAAGTGATTGAGTTTGGCACCAAGCACTTCCTGGGCCGTGCCCCACAGGATCAGGCCGAGATTCGCAAGTACAACCAGGTGTTGGCCAGCGAAGGGATTCGAGGGTTTATTCGAGCTATGCTCAACACCCCCGAATATGCCGAGAACTTTGGCGAAGACACGGTTCCCTATCGGCGCTATCCAACCTTGCCGGCGGCCAACTTCCCCAACACGGAAAAGCTCTACAACCGCCTGACCAAGCAAAACCGCGATTTGATTGTGCCCAGCTTTACCAGCGCCAAGACCGGCATGGATGTCGCCGAGATGCCACTGATGGCCGGTGCAGTCGCCGCTCAAGAGGCTAGCTCTGCTGAGCTGGCCGCGACGGTGGGGCGCGCTTCGGTTGAGGCTGAGGTGCCCGTCGCCGGACCGACGACGCGGTTTTATCGTCACCAGCCAGGGGCTAGCTGTGAGCAGCTTGAGCAGGTGCTCACAGCGGTCTATCGTCAGGTGATGGTGCTGCCGACGGGAGACATCCTGGCGGAGTGGCGGCTGAGCGAGGCGGAGGCAGAGCTGCAGGGCGATCGCATTACCCTGCGCCAGTTCATCCGCTATCTGGTGCAGTCTCCTGCCTACCAGGCGCGCTTTGTGGCCGCTTACCCGGCCGCGAAGCTAGTGGCCATCATGGGCCGTCAGCTGCTGGGCCGCAATCTGGAGGATGGTGAATATGGGGCGATCGCTGCTCAACAGGGGATAATGGCTGTCGCTGAAGCCATGCTTAACTCTGCCGAGTATCTGCGTTACTTTGGCGAACAGGGCGTCCCCTATCGTCGCGCCTAGACGCCAGTTTTTAAGGGGGATGGCCTTAAACCATCCCCCTTAAACTGCTGTGGCCGCACGAGTTTAACAGTTAAGAACAGACCGGTTTTTAGCAAAAGTATTGCCTCAGCCGTAAACCCGCCTGTTTTTGTTGCGAAATATTAAAACCGGACTCTAAAACGCCTCCGGTTTATAGTTTTTTGAGGCCTTAGGTATTTTGCTAAGTCCCCAAGATGGCTTTGCTATCAACCTTTAGGGATCCTGAGGAAAACTGTTACAAAATATTTCGCGGCTTTGAAGAAGGCTTACGCAATACCGGACAATTAATCGGGAAGGCCGCCAGATCTGAGGTTCTGTATAGAGTTAGCTCTGGCCCTGCACCTTCAAATGCCAGTTTCATACTATCTGGTCATATTTTTCGGAGGAATCCATCAATGAGTATTGTCACGAAGTCAATCGTGAATGCCGACGCTGAGGCTCGTTACCTCAGCCCCGGTGAGCTGGATCGCATCAAGGGCTTTGTTACCTCTGGCGAGCGCCGTCTGCGGATTGCTCAGGTGCTGACTGAATCCCGCGAGCGCATCGTTAAGGAAGCTGGTAACCAGCTGTTCCAGAAGCGCCCCGACGTCGTTTCTCCCGGTGGCAATGCCTACGGCGAAGAAATGACTGCCACTTGCCTGCGCGACATGGACTACTACCTGCGTCTGATCACTTATGGTGTGGTCGCTGGTGATGTCACCCCCATCGAAGAAATTGGTCTGGTGGGCGTGCGTGAAATGTACAACTCCTTGGGTACCCCCATTCCCGCTGTGGCCGAGTCTGTGCGCTCCATGAAAGCTGTTGCAACCGGTCTGCTGTCCAGCGATGATGCCGCTGAAGCCGCATCCTACTTCGACTATGTTGTCGGCGCTATGCAGTAGTCGCAGCTGCGCTACTCCGTCGATTCGTTGTTGAGATTACGTCAGTTCTAAGGAAGCTTCACCAATGCAAGACGCAATTACTTCTGTTATCAATTCCTCCGATGTGCAGGGCAAGTACCTGGATGGGTCTGCTCTCGACAAGCTCAAGGCCTACTTCCAAACCGGTGAACTGCGGGTTCGTGCCGCTAGCACCATCAGCGCTAACGCCGCTGAAATCGTGAAGGAAGCCGTGGCTAAGTCCCTGCTGTACTCCGATATCACCCGTCCCGGTGGCAACATGTACACCACCCGTCGCTATGCAGCCTGCATTCGCGACCTCGACTACTACCTGCGCTACGCCACCTACGCCATGCTGGCTGGGGATCCCTCCATCCTGGATGAGCGTGTGCTCAATGGCCTCAAGGAAACCTACAACTCCCTGGGTGTACCCATCGGCGCTACCGTAAACTCGATCCAAGCCATGAAAGAAGTGACCTCCAGCCTGGTGGGCGCTGACGCTGGTAAGGAAATGGGCGTTTACTTTGACTACATCTGCTCTGGCTTGAGCTAGTCCAGGCTCATCCATTGTGCTTTAGCCACTAGCTAAAGCGACCTTAGGCCAGAGTCAGGGGCGAGTGTTGAGGACACTAGGTTGTGCTGTACTGTCTTCCTGCTGTCCATAGCATTGGCTTTCGACTCTGGCTTTTCAGTGTTCCTAGCCAGTCCAGCTTAGAGATTCTTGGTTTTGCCGCTGGCAAAGCTCCGCTCTTGGACTGGGGCTGGATTAGGTTTATATCTGTCCCGTGAGATAGCAGGAGAGTTTTCGGCCATGCGCATGTTTAAGATCACCGCTTGTGTTCCTAGCCAAACCAGGATCCGTACCCAGCGGGAACTGCAAAACACTTTTTTCACAAAGCTGGTGCCCTACGACAACTGGTTTAAAGAGCAGCAGCGGATTCAAAAGATGGGCGGCAAAATCGTTAAGGTTGAACTGGCTACGGGTCGGCAAGGGGCCAACACTGGCTTGCTCTAGTGGCGCAATCCCGGACGGTTCCCTAAAGAGGGGCGTAAGCGTATCCGATAAAAATTTTTACTGCATTCTTTCTAATGCTGCGATACGTGCAGGGTCAGCCAAAGGGCTAGCCCTGCCGTTGTTTTAAGAGCCATTTTTGTGGATTTTTAGCCCAATCAAAAATCCACAAAAATAGTCCCCTCCGCTATACTTGGCGCTTGAAAGAGTTGGCCCTTGGGCACGCGGGGTTAAGGTAGTGAACATTGCTCGGTTGGTTCCATGGATTGACCCCACGGTAGGTCAGTGGTCGGCGGAAGCGCGCTGGCTGCGGTGGTTAACCTTTTTATGGTTGGGAGGCGGTTTGCTGGTGCTGTTTTCAGCCTCCTACGCGGTGGCGGTGGTGGAGCATGGCTATGGGCTGCACTACGTCATGGTGCAGCTGCTTTGGGTCGCCATTGGTCTAGTCATTTTCAATCGCATTGTCCATACCTCTTTAGACCGCCTACTCCAGGGGTCGGGCATTGTGCTGCTGGGTTTGGTGGGTCTGGTGGCGCTGACCTTAATTCCCTCGCTTGGCGTAACGGTAAATGGAGCCACCCGATGGCTACCCCTGGGGCCGTTTATGATTCAGCCCTCGGAACTCATTAAGCCCTGTCTGATTTTGCAGGGGGCGCGCTTGTTTGGCCGCTGGCCCCAGCTCACCTGGACAACGCGTCTCACCTGGCTAGGCGTTTTTGCGGCTATCCTGGGGTTGATTTTGATTCAGCCTAACCTGAGTACAGCGGCCATTTGCGGCCTGACCCTTTGGCTAATCGCCCTGGCAGCAGGCATTCCCTACAGCTACTTGCTGCTGACCGCTGGCGGTGGCCTGCTAACCGCAGGAGTCAGTATTAGTCTGAAGGCCTACCAGCGCCAGCGCATTGTTTCATTTTTAAACCCCTGGGCTGACCCTGGTGACCAGGGGTACCAGCTGGTGCAAAGCCTCCTGGCCATTGGTTCGGGCGGCTTTTGGGGACAGGGGTTTGGGCTATCTCAGCAAAAGCTGTATTCACTGCCCATTCAGTACACCGATTTTATTTTTGCGGTTTTTGCTGAGGAGTTTGGCTTTATAGGCTGTTTGGTGCTGTTGGGGCTGTTGGGTGTCTATGCTTCTGTGGCGCTGCTGGTGGCGCTGCGGCTCAAACAACCCCTGCATCGTTTAGTGGCGGTGGGAGCCATGGTGGTATTGGTGGGACAATCGCTGCTCAATATGGGAGTGGCGACCGGGGTACTGCCCACAACAGGGCTGCCCTTTCCTCTGCTGAGCTATGGCGGTAGCTCAATGGTAGCTAGCCTGGTGACGGCGGCACTGCTGGTGCGAGCGGCGCGGGAAATTAATCTGGAGGCACCGGTGCCTCTGCGGCGCAGGGCAAACGCTAACGCTCGGGAACGGTTGTCTCTACGCATTTTCGACGGCGGCAATCTTACCCCTTAACGTGAGGCTAAAAACCTGAGAGCGGGTTGCGAGATTGTTACAATAGGGGGTGCTGCTGCACGTAATTATCTTTGGCAATGCTTCAGAGCCTTCAGCTTTACCTGTATGACATTGCCCAGTGGGCCAATCAGCTCGTCAACGACCAACTGACTCATATATCTTGGATCAGTCTTTCGGTGGTGGGGCTGGCGGGTTTGCTAACTAGTCTGTCGCCCTGCCTGCTATCGATGTTGCCTATCATGGTGGGCTACATGGGAGGCTATGAGAGCGATCGCCGCCGCGATGCCGTAGGGCGATCGCTCTCCTTTGCCCTTGGTTTGGCCACCACCCTGGCGGTGCTGGGGCTGATCGCCGGGCTCTTTGGCTACGTCTACGGCCAGGTGGCCTGGGGCTTGCCGATTGCAGTTAGCCTGGTGGCCATTGTGATGGGGCTTAATTTATTGGGCATTGTGCCTCTGGCCTTACCCGCCGGGGCAGGCCCTACCTTTGAACGCTGGAATTTGCCCACCTGGCTGCGGGCCTACGCCCTGGGCCTGACCTTTGGCATTGTGGCGTCGCCGTGCAGCACCCCGGTGCTGGCTACCCTGCTGGCCTGGATTTCGACGACCCAGGACCCTGTTTTGGGCAGTGCGCTACTGCTGGCCTATGCTGTGGGCTACGTAACTCCCCTGGTGCTGGCGGGCACCTTTACCGCCAGCCTCAAGCGGCTGCTAGATTTGCGCCAGTGGTCGAGTTGGGTGACGCCCGCTAGCGGAGCGCTGCTGCTGGGGTTTGGGGTCTTTTCACTGCTGTCGCGGCTGCTGCCGTCTGCCTTAGTCTAGTCGGCCAGATTTACAGGCACAGGGTCAGGGGTGACGGGTGGACTTGTGCTGTCCTGTTTCGAGGATACGTGTTTCGAGAGATACTGAAGGTACTATGGCCCCATCTGATGCTCCCGGCGGCTCCCTATGGCAGGGAGTGCGCGCCTATTTTCGGCAAGACCTGCTGCCGCTGCTGGCGGATCTGCGGCTGGCGATCGTGCTGCTGCTGGCGATCGCGGCCTTTAGCGTCAGCGGTACCGTAATCGAGCAGGGCCAAACCCTGGAGTTTTATCAGACCAACTATCCTACCGACCCGGCTCTATTTGGTTTTTTGAGCTGGAAGGTAATTTTAATCAGCGGGCTAGACCACGTCTACCGCACCTGGTGGTTTTTAGCCCTGCTGATTGTGTTTGGGGCCAGCCTGATTGCGTGCACCTTTACCCGCCAGTTTCCGGCCCTGGGCGCGGCTCAAAACTGGAAGTACTACAGCCAGCCGCGTCAGTTTCAAAAGCTGGCCCTCAGCGCCGAACTGAGCGAGACCGATCTAGCCGCGCTCTCCAACCAGCTGGTCAAAAGGCGCTATCGGGTGTTTCAAGACGGATCCCAACTCTACGGGCGCAAGGGCATTGTGGGCCGCATTGGCCCGATTGTGGTGCACGCCAGCATGATCCTGATTTTACTGGGAGCCATTTGGGGGGCCATGACCGGCTTTTTTGCCCAGGAACTGGTGCCCAGTGGCGAGACGTTCCAAATTCGCAATATTTTTGATGCGGGTCCCTGGGCTGAACCTCAAATTCCTAGAGATTGGTCGGTGCGGGTCAACCGCTTTTGGATTGACTACACGCCCGAGGGCAAGATTGACCAGTTTTACTCTGACCTATCGGTATTAGATCGGGCTGGAGCCGAAGTCGATCGCAAGACGATTCACGTCAATGAGCCCCTGCGCTACCGAGGCGTGACGCTCTACCAGGCCGACTGGGGCATTGCGGCGGTGCAGGTTAAGCTCAACAACAGTCCCGTGCTGCAGCTGCCCATGCAGCCGCTCGAAAACGATGGCCCCCGTTTTTGGGGCACTTGGCTGCCCACTAAGCCCGACATGAGCGAGGGCGTCACTCTGCTGGCCAGCGACCTGCAGGGGTCGGTGCTGATCTACGACAATGCGGGGCAGCTGATTTCCACCGTTCGCAGGGGCATGGCAACAGAGGTCAACGGCGTCAGGCTGACGCTGGTAGATGTAGTGGGCAGCACCGGCCTCCAAATTAAAGCTGACCCCGGTATTCCGATGGTGTACGGCGGCTTCGGCCTGCTCATGTTGGGGGTAATGATGAGCTACGTTTCTCACTCCCAGGTGTGGGCTTTAGAGCAGGATGGCACCGTCTACGTGGGCGGCAGAACTAACCGTGCCCAGGTAGCGTTTGAGCGAGAACTGCTGGCTCTGTTGGCAGAACTGTCTAATCAGTCCGCGCCAGATTCGGGTAGAGATGCTAGTGAGGGTACCGACAGCGCTGAATTGGCCCAGCTTCCGGTAAGCTAACTGGGCTTAGACCCGTTTGACGTTGGTAGTTCGTTCCATCGATCTCCCTAGGTCGGTTGAGGGACGTAGCAAAGCGTGATGTTATAGATTAAGCAATCAGTAAACTAACCCCCCACCTAAAAGGCCATGACTCACCTTGGGCTAGCATTTAGCGCGGCGATCGCCGCGTCAGGGACTTTAGGTAGGGCGCTTCCCTTACCCTTGGGTCAGCTTTTACAGGAGCCTATCACCGACCCGGTCGCGATCTTTCTCACCATTCTGGCCATTATGCTGGTCGCCCCGCTGCTGGTCGAGCGCCTGCGGCTGCCGGGCATAATCGGCCTAATTCTAGCCGGTGTGGTGGTCGGGCCTTACGGATTAGGCATTTTGGAGCGCGACAGCACGATTGTGCTGCTGGGCACGGTGGGGCTGCTGTTTCTCATGTTTTTGGGCGGTCTCGAAACCAGCCTCGATGACCTCAAGCGCAACGCCGACAAACCGATTATTTTTGGTCTGTCGACGTTTGTGGTGCCCATGGCGCTCGGCACCGGAGTCATGATGGCCCTAGGCTATGGGTTTTGGGCAGCGGTTTTGGTAGCTTCGTGTTTTGCCTCGCACACCCTGGTGGCGCTGCCCGTGCTCAACAAGCTGGGCATTATGCGGCACCCGGCCACTACCGCCACCCTGGGGGCCACGCTGATCACCAACGTATTGGCGCTGCTGGTGCTGGCCGTTGTGGTCAAGGCCGACCAGGGTGATCTCACCCTCGGCTTTTGGTTATTTCTCATTCCGGCCCTGACGATTTACACCTTTGCCGTGCTGTGGGGCGTGCCCAAGCTGGGCCGCTGGTTCTTTAAAAGGTTTGGTCATGACGAAGGGGCCGAATTTACGTTTGTGCTGGCGGCCCTGTTTGTGGCCTCATACCTGGCCAGCCTGATTGAAATCGAGCCCATTGTGGGCGCCTTTTTGGCCGGGGTCGCGATTACTCAGATTATCCCTCGCCTGAGCCCGCTGATGAACCGGGTGCAGTTTATCGGCAACACCCTGTTTGTGCCCATCTTTTTGATTTCCGTGGGCATGCTGGTCGACCCGCTAATTTTGGTGCGCGAGCCCCAGTCGCTGCTGCTGGTCAGCATTATTGTGCTGGCAGAGCTGGCCAGCAAGTTTATTGCCGCCTGGGCAGCGGCTCGCTGGTTTAAGTGGAAACTACCCAGCACAATGGTGATGTTTGGCCTGTCGATGGCCCAGGCCGCCTCGACCCTGGCCGCCATTACCATTGCCTTTGACATTGGCCTGGTGGATGAGGTGGTGGTCAACGCCATCATTGTGATGATTTTGGTCAGTTGCGTGCTATCGCCGTGGGTCGTCGCGCGCTGGGGCGCTCAGCTCCAAACTCAGCCTGCTGAGGCCGAAACCGTCCTCGAGAGCGATCAGAATGCTTCGCCGGCTCCGGCCCTGGGCCAGCGCGTTCTGATTCCGGTGGCCAACCCCAGCACCGAAGACAACCTGCTGCAGCTGGCGATTATTCTGACCAAGCGGGTAGAGGGTACCCTGCTGCCGCTGCACGTGCTGCCCGATCGCAACCAGCCCATTGCCGAGGCCGACAAAACCCGCCAAAACCGCCTGCTCGACACCGCCGAAACCATTGCCCACGCCGCCACAATTCCGGTCGAAACCATTGGCCGCATCGACGACTCCATTGCCTGGGGCATTTTGCGCACCATTCAAGAGCGCAATGCCGACCTGCTGATCTGCGGCTGGAAGGGCTTTTCGACCTATCGAGAGAACTTTTTTGGCAGCGTCATCGACACCATCGTGCGGTCGGCGACCATTCCGGTGCTGATCAGCCGCTTTCCGCAGCCGATTGAGAATACCGAAAAAGTGGTGCTGGCCATTACCGGCCGACAGGCCAACCTGGGGCAAATTAAGCAGACCCTAACCATTACCCAATGCCTGGCTGAAGAGCTAAAGGCCCCCCTCCAGGTCGTGCAGATGACTTTGGGCTCGGCCCGCGATCGCAAGCTCACCACCCTGCTACAGGAGAAGGATATTGCGGTGCAGCCAGTGCAGGGCAACGCCGTCAAGCGAGTGTCAGAGGCGGTGCAGCCCAATACCCTGCTAATTCTCATCGCCAGCACTCACATCGTTGGCCAGTCGGCCCTGGGACGAGAGCCTGAGGCCATCACCAAAGCCAACTGGGATACCAACATTCTGGTGCTGCACTTTCCTGCCAAACCTACAAAACGCGCCTGAGGTAGATTTGCCTAAGGCCGACCGTTCAGGTAGTTGATAATGCCCTGGGCGATCGCCTGCCCCATCTGGGCCTGCCAGCGAGGGTCGCGCAGCTTCGGCGCATCGATCGCGCCGGTAACAAAGCCAATCTCAATCAGGGCCGCAGGCATAGAGGTACGGCGCAGCACCAGAAACCGGGCCTGGCGGACGCCGCGATCGTTCATAGCCATAGTTCCTAACACCTGTCGCTGTAGGGCCGTAGCCAGCACCTGCCCTGACTCCGAGTAGTAGTAGGTTTCTAGACCGTTGACCTCCGGGCGCTGCATGTTCACCGCGTTGGCGTGAATGCTGACAAACACCGTCGCCCGCGCCGTCTCCGCCATGGTAGCGCGGGGCTGCAGGTCGACCGTTTGATCGCTCTGGCGCGTCATCTGTACCGCAATGCCCTGGGCCTGCAAAGCTGCTGCCGTATGCTGGGCCACCGCCAGCACCACGCCCTTTTCCTGCAGGCCGCCAATGCCTACGGCTCCTGGATCAACCCCGCCGTGGCCCGGGTCGAGCATGACCAGCACCTGACCCCGACTCGGTGCGCTGGGGGCAACCGTGGGCTGCGGAACTGAGGTGGCCACCGCCGCGGGAGCTGCGGTGCGGTTGACCGGCGGCGGCGCGGTGACCGCGTTGATGACCGGCAGCATCACCGTAGTCGGCGGGGCGGCAATCTGGCTGGGGGCCATACCGATGGGCGTGACCCAAATACCGCCGCTGGCCAGGGGCGTAATTTGCCAGTCGGGGCTGTGCCCATCCAGCGTCAGGGTGACCCGAATTGCGGGGGGCGCGGTCGCAAACTGAGTCAGGCTCCAGCGAGAGATGCCGTAACGCCCCTGGGGCAACGCCTCGGCCACCAGCCCTGGGGCAATAGCCGCATCCAGCAGATCAATGACAATCTGCCGCGACTGATTGGCATCGCGGGTTCGGTACACGTGCACCTGGGGGGCAGCCCCCGCAGTGGGAATAAAAAACCCTTCAGCGGTAGTCTGAACGCCGCGCAGCACCGTTGCCGTAGCCCTGACCGCCGCCGCAGTCACCTGGTTGCGGCTAATCAGCGGCGGCAGCGGCTCGGTGCCTACCGCCGTCAGGGACCGCGAGGCGATCGCCTTGGAGAGATCAGGAATGGTTAAAGTGCTATCGGGAAACGCGTTGCTGCAGCCGTCAGTCTCAGTAGCGCTGGGCAGCTGCACAACCCACTGCTGGTTGGTCATCCCCCAAACCTTCACCTGTTTGGGGTCAAGGCTGTAGTCGGCGCTGAGGTCTAGCACCATGCGAGTGGTACGGGCGTTGGCCTGGGTCACCCGCACCGCCTGCACCGGCCCACCAATAATTTGATTGCCCAAAGCATCATCCGACACAATGCCCGGCAGGTCGATGACCAGCTGATGCGGGTTGGTCAACAGGCTAACCTGGGGTTGAACGCCGCTTTCTGTAGTAAAAATCAGGCGGTTTTGGCCAGTGTCAAACTGCCAGGCCTGCAGCCGCGCGCTGGCTTTGGCCGGGAGGCTTCCCAACAGGCACACCCCAGCCACGCCAACTACCCCAGAAAAAAACTGCCTCAGCCGCAATTGGGCCAATCTCCCCACACACCACAGAATTTGGCCTGTTCCCTACCGCACGGCACGGCGATCGCAGACCGTTTACTACACCAGCTTCAGCTTCCTGTAAACGTTCGCTTTGAACGTCAGGAATTGGCCTTCAAGCGCCAAAACAGCCCTTTAAGCCGTTTCTGAGCGGCTGAATTGGCTCGATATTAGCTCACTTTTGATGAAGTAAAACCGCAATTGTTTAGCTGCGGTAAAACTTTGACCGCCCCGGCAGAAACTGACCCACAGCTCCCTCCTGAGTCGCTACTATGGCCCGAGGACGCTGGTCAACGCTTTGATTGCAGGTATAGCTGTAGCCAAACGGGTTAGGGCATCTCTTAAACGAGCGTTCAACCGTTTGAACGTTTTCAGGCTTCATGAATGGCCTAGCCTGGGTAACTCTGGCTAATCTAACCGTCACCAACAGCGCCAAAGTAGCGCCAGGTAACGGCCAGAGCAGCGCCAGAATAGCGTCAAAGTATCGTCAGCGTGAAAAATGGCTTAATAGGGGGTCTGAAATGTTGTCGAAGCTCTACCGCTGGCCGCGTAGAACTGCGCTCTGGTTTGGCATTCTGGCCTTTGCTATGGCCTGTACTGCGGGCACGATCGGCCGTCTGCCCACGGCCAAGTCCGAGCAGCCCGATCTGAGCGTGGGCGTTATTAGCCCCGAAATTGTGGTGGTCTCGATGCGCGAGGGTGAGGTTACCCACGCCCGGCAGGTCCCTTACGAGGCCGAACCCCAGGACCGCTTAGAAACCTCGGGCAACGACACCTGGCTGATTCGGCGGGGGCAGACCCTGGGTACGCTGGTGGGCCCCAACCAGGACATTCTCTATGGATTCGATCGCTACACCGAAACACCATTTAATGCCAATCGCGCCAGTCAGTCCGGCAGCTATCGCATTCAGTCTGCAAACGACCCCAGCTACCGACAGCCTGCGCCCCCCGCCGAGATCTATCGCAAAAGCAAGCCGGTGGATCTCGCTCGCATTTCGCGGGGGGGCGATCTGCGCTGGGCCATGGAGCATCGCTTTTACCTGCGGCTGCCGACGCCCCTAACGCCAGGGAAAACCTACACCGTTGAGCTGTCGGGCCAGGAGCAGCCACCACTGACCCTCACCTACCAGCCCGATCGCCAGACCAGCGAAGCGGTGCACATCTCTGCGGTCGGGTTTCGCCCCGACGACCCGGTGAAAGTGGGCTTTTTGTCGACCTGGATGGGCACGGGCGGTGGGCTCAGCTACCCGGAGGGGCTGTCGTTTCAGGTGCTTGACGAAGACAGCCGGCAAACCGTATTTACCGGGCAAGCGCAGCGCCGCTACCGCGACGGCGATAGTGAGGACGCCCGCGATCGCACCTACACCCTCGCCGATGTTGACCAGCTCGACTTTAGCGACCTCGATCGGCCCGGCCGCTACCGCCTCTGCGTCGATACCGTCGGCTGCTCTAACCCCTTCGCGATCGCTGACGATGCCTGGCAGCAGGCCTTTCACCTGGCCGCTCGGGGGTTTTATCACCAGCGCAGCGGCGTTGAGCTAGGGCCTCCCTACACCGATGTGGTGCGCCCCCGACCTTTTCATCCCGACGATGGGGTGATCGTGTACCAGTCAAGCACGGGGCTGGTAAACACGGGCAACGGCCTCAACGCCCAAGGCACGGACGAAGGCAACTTTGCCAACCTGGTGCAGGGCAGAACGAATACGACCGTGGCCAATGCCTGGGGCGGCTACTTCGACGCGGGCGACTGGGACCGCCGGGTACAGCACCTGGATGTCGCCCGCTGGCTGCTAGAGCTGATAGAACTTTTCCCTGAGCCGATGGAGAACCTGGCCCTCAACATTCCAGAATCCGATAACGACCTGCCCGATCTGCTCGACGAAGTGCTGTGGGGAGTCGACTTCTTCCGCCGCCTGCAAACCCCCGAGGGCGGCGTCCGCGGCGGCATCGAGTCGGCGGATCATCCCCGTCGGGGCGAGACCAGCTGGCAGGAGACGCTGCAGGTTATGGCCTATGCCCCCGACCCCTGGAGCAGCTACGTTTACGCTGGAGTCGCCGCCCGCACCGCCCGGGTCATGGGCACCTACGCCCCCGACCGGGTGCAGGGCTACCGCGACAGCGCCCTGGCGGCGATGGACTGGGCCGAAGCCCGCCACAGCGAGGGCATTGAGGCCCTGGACTGGGCCCAGCACAGAATCGAGGCCGATCGCGCCCTGGCAGCCCTGGAAATCTATCGACTAACAGGCGATCGCGCCTGGCACGATCGCTTTGTCGCGGCGCAGTCAGCCCTTTCCGCCGAGGCCCGCGAGGACTACCGCGTTGCTAACCCCCAGCGAGAAATTGCCTTTCTCTATGGCCGCATGCCCGCAGAGCAGGTCGATGCCGACCGGCAGGCCGAGCTGCGCGCGACGCTGCTAGCTGAAGCCGATGCCGCCGTCGGCACCGGCCAGACGACCGCCTTCGGCTGGACAAAGCTCATCCCCTCGACCCCCGTGGGCTGGGGCGATGGGCTGGGCGCGCCCAAGGCCCGTACCCTGCTGCGAGCCCATGCCCTAACAGGTAGCGATCGCTACCTCGAGGCCGCCCTGCTGGCCTGCCAGTTCTCCGCCGGGGCTAACCCCGACAACATGACCTACACCACTGGCCTCGGCCCCAAATCACCCCAGAACCCCCTGATCGTCGATCAGCGCATTACCGGCGACCTGCTGCCAGGCATCACGCTGTACGGCCCCATCGATACCGGCCTGTATGGCGACCAGTGGTTCTTTGACGTGCTGGCAACAGTGGCGGTCCCTCCGGCCCGCGAGTGGCCCTCTATCGAGACCTACTTTGATATCTACTTTGTGCCCAACATCAACGAGTTCACCGTTATGCAAAGCATGGCCGATGCCGCCTACGCCTGGGGCTATCTAACCGGGCGAGGGTAAAACGACAGCACAAAACCCCGGTTCCTTGGCCAGCAGGCCCGTTATGCGATGCGGGCAGCGACCAAGAAACCGGGGTTTTAGCTTGACTGGATTAAGGCTCTAGCTGGATGACTCTCAGGGCATAACAAAAGGGGCAAACAACCGTTTGCCCCTACAGATGCCACGGTTTAAATTGGGTTTCTCTAAACCGGATACTGGCTTAGAAGAACGCCGGCTGGTGGCGAATCAGGCTGAGAAATTCTTCACGGGTTTTGGAATCTTCCTGAAACACCCCCAGCATGGCGCTGGTCACGGTCCAGGAGCCAGGCTTTTGTACCCCGCGCATGACCATGCACATGTGGCTGGCTTCCACCACCACGGCTACACCCTTAGGATCTAAAATCTCCTGCACGGCCTCAGCAATCTGGCGGTTAAGGCGCTCCTGCACCTGCAGACGACGGGAGTACATTTCTACAATGCGGGCCAGCTTGCTCAGGCCCACCACCCGCTGATTGGGAATGTACGCAACGTGAGCGCGCCCCATGAAGGGCAGCATGTGGTGCTCGCAGAGGCTAAACAGGTTGATATCGCGCACCAGTACCATCTCGTTATGGCCTTCGTCGAATATGGCGCCGTTGACCAACTCTTCTAGCGACTGCTGGTAGCCGCTGGTGAGAAACCGCATCGCTTCGGCGACCCGCTTCGGCGTTTTGAGCAGCCCCTCGCGCTCGGGGTCTTCGCCCACCGACAGCAGCATGGTACGCACGGCGTCGGCCATATCTTCGTGGCTGGTTTCGGGAATGGGATACTGATCCGCATCGTCGCGGTAGCTGCGGGTGCGATCGGGGCGAACTTCAGGCTGGACGATTTTGGGACCACCATTGGCGGCAATTTTGTCGTTAAGGCTGTTCGAGGATGCGATAGTCATAGGGGTTCAAAACACTCTAAAGGTTCAACAGAAAAGAGGCCACTCGCTGAGTTGGCCAGACGCTACAGGGTAAAAACTTGCTACAGGGCTCCGCCAGCGGGCATCAGGGTGAGGTCTTCAATCACCGCCTGGGAAGGCAGGAGAATGGTGTGCAGAACGGTTTGCGCCACCACCTCTGGAGACAGCATAGACGACCGATCAAAGTCGGCCTGGACCGTGTCGGTATCCCAAATGGGTGTATTGACAGCGCCCGGGGCAACGGTAACCACGCGAATACCATGGCTCCGTTCTTCGACCGCCAGCACTCGCGACAGCGCCACCAGAGCGGCTTTGCTCACGCTGTAGGCCCCCCAGTCTGGGAAGGCAGACTTCGCGGCAACAGAGGAAATGTTGACAATCGTGCCGCCGCCCCCGGCCCGCAGCGTGGGCAACACAGCCTGAATGCACTGGAACACGCTGGTCAGGTTGAGGTCCATCACCCGCTGCCAGTCGGCCAGGGGCATAGTGGCGATCGCTCCGGTGTAGCCCATGCCGGCATTGTTGACTACAACACTGAGGGAGCCAAAGTCAGCCAGCACCTCTGCCATGCGGCCCTGCAAGCCCTCCAGTTGAGCCAGGTCAACGGCGTAAGCCTTGGCGACAACACTGTAGGCGGCCAATTCCTCCTGCACCGGCTGGAGCGAGTCGAGGGAGCGGCTGATTAAGGCCACGTCGTAGCCCGACTGGGCCAGAGCATGGGCGATCGCGCGACCAATACCGCGGCTGGCCCCGGTTACCAGGGCGCGACGCGGCAGGTCAGAAAACGTGGAAGTCTGCAATAGAAAGTACCCATCAACAAAGAACATGGGGGCGCTAGTACCCGGGGTCACAGCGCTGAAACAAGCCGCTCCAGCTCAGGGCTTTGTCCGACCCACTGACTATGTTAACAAATGTGAACCGATTACTAACGTAGTAATGGCTGACCAGCGCCCGGGGTTGTTCTACCCTAGCGCTAGCCTCAGACCGATACATGAATAGATGATTAACTCCTTGCTCTCTACGGGCTTTGAAAATTGACGAGAATAATTACCACAGCGCAGCGCAAAGGTGTCACCCAGAATGCCCTAAGCGGCTTCAGCAAAGACGCCAATCTGACGGTATTTTTGGTAGCGGAGCTGCTGCCGGGCGGCCGGGGTGAGCTGAGACAGCTCGCCGAGCTGCTCGATGAGCGCCTGCTTGAGCCCGTCTGCCGCCTCGATCGGGTGGGCATGGGCGCCACCTACGGGTTCGGGCAGCAAGACGTCTAAAAGGCCCAGCTGCTTTAGGTCCCAGGAGGTGATCTTGAGGGCTTCGGCGGCCTCTCCAGAGCGGGCGGCGTCTTTCCACAAAATGGCGGCGCAGGCTTCGGGGCTGGCAACGGTGTATACCGAGTGCTCGAACATCATCAGGCGATCGCCTACCCCAATGCCCAACGCTCCGCCGGAGCCCCCCTCACCGATGATGGTGCAGACGATGGGTACCGAAAGGCCAAACATTTCGCGCAGGTTGTAGGCGATCGCCTCGCCCTGGCCCATCTCTTCGGCCTCGTAGCCGGGGTAGGCCCCCGGAGTATCAATAAACGTAATGATTGGCATTGAAAAGCGATCGGCGTGGCGCATCAACCGCATCGCTTTGCGGTAGCCCCCCGGCGAGGCCATACCAAAGTTGCGGGCCACGTTGTCTTTGGTATCGCGCCCCTTTTGATGGCCCAAAATCACCACGGGGCGGCCATCGAGCCGAGCCACGCCCCCCACCAGGGCTGGGTCGTCTTTGCCAGAGCTGCGATCGCCGTGCAGCTCAATCCACTCGTCGGTAATGGCCTGGATGTAGTCGAGGGTGCTGGGGCGGCGGGGATGGCGGGCCACCTGCAGGCGCTGAGCTGGTGTCAGGTTAGAGAATATTTCCTGGCGCAGATGGGTCGCGCGGGCCTCCAGCTGGCGCAGCTGAGCCGAGACATCGACATCATTTTCCTCCGCCAGATCGCGAATTTGATCAATGCGGGCCTCCAGTTCAACCAGGGGCTTCTCAAACGACAGCAAAATCGACTTGCGCTCAGGTGGGGCCATAGCCAGGGGAATACACAGATAGATACAAGGCAGCTTAACCGCAAATCTTCCAGCCGTCTGGCGGAAAATCCCGATCCATTCGCATCCTAGGATACCAAGCCGACGTCCCGATCGCCTAAGCCCATCGCCTAGGGATGACCTTACCCAGCCCAGGGGAAACTCCCTCCGGGTAAAACTCAAGTCAGCAGCGGCGCCGTGTCGAGGTCAACCAGCGGGCGAAACCCATGCCGCCGCGACGACTGGCCGATCAGGTCCATTTTTTGGAGGGTGATCTGGTTACGGCCCCACGAAAAGTTGGTGTGCCACTGCTCAAACTCCAGCAGCATCGACTCAGCAAAGCAGGCAAAGAGCTGACGGGCTGGCGCATCCATATTCACAATGCTCATCATGGGCCAATCGATATCCAGCGCGTGCTCGACAATGCCGCCCTTGAGCACATAAACACCCTCGTCGTTGAAGTGCTGGTGCAAATTTTTGGGATAGCCGCCATCGATCATCAGGCAGGGGCGTTTGAGAGTGTTGGGATTGACCTCAACGCCCTTGGCCATGCTAGCCACCCAAACGACAATATCAGCCTGGGGTAAAGCGTTTGATAAATTCGTCGGCGTACCACAACCCAGGTCTGCCTGGAGCTGCTGCAAACGTTCCTGGTTACGGGCAATCAGCAGCAGGTCTTTAATATCTGTACGAGCCGTAAGCCAGCGGCACACGGCACTGCCAATGTCGCCGGTAGCGCCACACACTGCCACCGTAGCATCCGATAGATTAAGCCCTAACGCTGCCGAAGCTGCGACTATCTGCTGACAAATCACGTATGCCGTGTGGGTATTGCCGGTGGTAAAGCGCTCAAACTTCAGGGCGACGTTGCGCACTCGCTGAATCTGGCTGAGGTTAAAGTTTTCAAAAACAATCGATGAAAACCCGCCCAGCGCCGTGATGTCGAGGCCGTGCGTTTGAGCTTGGGCCATAGCATTGATGATTTTGCGGGTAGCGGCTTTGATCCGCCTGGCCGCCAGCATTTCGGGCAAAAAACACGACTCGATGTAGCGCCCCTCGATCTGCTGGCCGGTGGCGCTGGTGACCTTAATCGGGGCAAATATCTGGGGCGGAGCGCTGCACCAAAAGTCTAGACCCTGGGTAGCGTACTCAGGGTAGCCCAGCTCTCGGGCCACGATCTGGGCGTGCTCAAGACTAGTCAGGTGTCCAATAAGGCCAAACATATCGATTCCAGGGCGCGTTATCAATTCTGGCCACAGTCCCTAGCCCATCAGCGCTGCTACGCCCGACCTAAAAAGGGGCTATAACCACTGATTCTGGGGCCATCAGCAACTCACTGATGACAATCCCTTGGTGACAGGGGGGATTACACCTGCAATATGGGTGCAGGCCAGTGACCTTATGCCTCTACACGATAGATGGTTCACTTAATGGTTCACTCGCCCTTTGGGCTGGAGCGCAGGAATTTGACTAACGGGGCTGCTGTGCCCAGCATCTCTGGCGTTTTGGGATGTACGCGCAGAATGTAGACGCCCTGCTCGGTCATGGGAGCGGTGGTGTGGTGGTCTTGGGCGATGGGGTACCAGTCGTAGGGAAAACAGTCGCGGCTGTAGAGGCTGAAATAGAGGCGATGGGTGTCGAGCAGGTTGGCGGGCAGGTCAAGGGTGAGCTGCTCGCCCCGATCGAGAGCACCGTAGAAAAAGTGGGTTTCGGGGTTGGGTACGGGCAAAAATGCAGATTTTACAAAGGTGCGGGGCAGGCACTGCATCCAGCGCAGCAGTGGGTAGACGTAGAAATTTAGCGCACTGAACAGCAGACCCCGGCGGGAGGCTAGCCCGCGGTAAAACTGGTTGAAGTCGGGCGGGGTCGATCGCGACTCTGAGGCCAGGGCAGGGACGCCGTCTACGAGAATGGCGGGCAGCTGCACCGGGTTGCGCCAGTCGTAGTGGCGCAACCCCACCAGGTAGCGACCTGGGGGCAGTTCAATCGTGGCGGTATCCTGGTCGGGAGGCACTGTGAGCGAGCTGATGCTGGCCAGGGTTTTGTAACCCTTGAGGGTGTAGACCACCGCTGTCCAGGTGGGGGCCGACTGCCAGAGCGATCGCACATCCAGCGTTAGCGTAGACTGCACGGTGAAGGGGCCTGCGATCGCAATCAGCGCGTGCAGGTTCCACCGCGCCCGACTCATGGTCCACAGCAGCTTGAGGGGCGACTTTAGAAAATCTGCCGACACAATTTGCCAGTCGGCCTCAACCTTGGTGTCGGTGGGGTTGTAGTAGCGGCTGATCAGCGTCAGGGTAGCTTTTACCCCCCGCGAAAAGCCGTAGGACAGTAGCCCTAGCGGAATTTCCCACAGTACGGCCAGCTGGCGAGTTAGGGGCATAGACGGGGCTCCGGTAGGTCGATTGACGCCTAGCCCTCGAGGGCAATGGCGGCTTGGATGATACGGGCCAGCTCCCCAGGGGTTTCCAGGGGCAGGTCATGACCCCCAACCAGGGATACTTGGCTTGCCTGGGGCAGGTGCTCTTGCAGAAACGCCAGATCTTCAGGCCGGTTGAACTGGCTATTCTGGCCAAATACTACCGTAGTAGGCTGCTGAATACCCCGCAAGATTTGGCCGTAGCCCTGGCGATCGAGCAGACCACCGCTCAGGCTCAGGGTGGTGCGGGTCTGCAATCTCGGGTCGCTGCGCCAGATCACCCCTCCTTCCACCGCCTGGGTCAGGCGCTGGGCCATCGCTTCGGCCTGGGGCTGACTCAGGTAGGGCTTGAGGGCCAGCAGCCTTTGGATTGCCACTGCTACCGACGCCATCACGGTCGGCTGGGGAGCATGGGCCAGGGCATCGAGATGGGCCACTAGCTGAGTAGCAGGTTCGAGGGAGGGGCTAGGGGCAGGCACCACCGGCTCTACCAGTACCAGACGCTGCACCCGCTCAGGCCGCAGACTGGTCAACACTGCCCCCAGCACCGCCCCCATCGAATGCCCCACCAGCACGGCGGGTGGATCGTCCAGCGTTGCAGTTAGGCTGTCAAGGTCGCCCAGAAAATCGAGCAGTTGATAGCCGCCACCGGCACCGGCATGGGCCGAGCGGCCGTGCCCCCGCAGGTCTGGGGCGATGACGTGAAAGCCCTGGTCGGCCAGGACCGTCGCCACCCCATCCCAGGCGGCTCCGTGCTCTAAAATGCCGTGGAGACAGAGCACCCTGGGCCCTTCCTCCGGCCCCCAGTGGCACAGGTAATACGGTTGCTCCCGCAGCCAAATCTTTTCCTCTCGCATGGCTCCCAGCGGAACATAGCTGGGGGACAAGGGAACTGCCTCGGCCTGCACAGTGGCAGAGGGGGCCGGGGTCAACGTCTGTTCTTGAGGTAGGGGATAGTCAAACTGAGCCGCCAGGGCCTGACTGGTGGAGTTCAGCCGATGGGGCAGCTGAATGCCCTGCCAGATCTTGGCTAGGTGGGCCTCAATGCGGCTGCGCTGACGAAAGTTAGGGTCATCCACGGCCATAGACTGGGCGCTGACCCCGTCGGTCATGCGCCGACCCTCGTAGGGGGTCAGCACCGCTGGGTCAAAGGGCAGCTCCAGAAAGGCACACAGGTCTCGCATAGCCGGTTCTGGATCGACCACCAGGTCTTCATAGCGCAAGGTATAGTGGCGATCACCGTCCAGGGAACTGGCAAAGGTGCGAATGTTTTGGTTGCAGGCCTGCCACACCTGTTCCGCCAGCTGGTAGGGGGCATCGGGCTCCAAATCAAAGATTTTGTACATGCGGTTGTGCACAAAAGACTCGATCACTGCGTAGGGGTGGCGCACCAGGTGGATGTATTTGGCTCCCTCAAACATTTGTTCGGCCCGCTCCAGGGTCTCCAGGCTGAGACTGTAGGTGGGTGATTTGTCGACTAACAGCCGCCCTGCGGCCATCTGCTGAAGTTTGTCGTACACCGCTGGCACCGTGGTTTGGTGCTGCCGCCATTCGCTCAGCAGCGCGGCGGCCTGGTCGGCATTCACCTGCAGTAGCTCCATCACCGCCCGCTGCAGCCCCTCTTGCAAGTAGCTATAGCCCAGAGCCGCTGCCTGGGCCTCCAATGTGTTGAAAGGCAGCAGGTGAAGTTCTGGGGGACAGAACAGCCGGGGATGGCCCGCCAACATTACCCGCAGCAGGGTAGACCCCGATCGCGGCGCCGACAGCAAAAAGACCATAGGTGGGTTGCGGCGGGCGGGCAGTAGCTCCAGCGGAGCCGGGGCCTGCCAGGGGCTCTTGGGTAGCTCTGTGTCCGCCTCTTCTGATAACTCTGTCGCTGCTAAACCTGCGTCATGCCGATCGCTGACGGGTTGATGCACCCGCACCAGTTCCCGAGCAATGTAGGCCGCCAGTGCTGCCACCGTGGGATGGGCCAGTACCTCGCGGGGGTAGAGCACCAGATCCAGGTCTTGCTTGCACAGGGTTAGTAGTTCCATAGTCATCAGCGAGTCGATGCCCAAATCCATCAGGGGCGCATCGACAGGGAAAGCCTCCGACAGCCCCATAACCTTGGCTACCTGGGTTTGCAGATAAGCGGTCACTGTGGCGATGCGATCGCCCTCGGGCTGGGCCAAAATCTGCTCCAGGGAGGGCACGATCGCCTGCTTGCTAACAGGGTCAACCTCCTGGCGCTGCGGGACCAGAACCGCCTTTTCCTCGGTGACAAACGCCGAGATGATCGCTGGTGGGCGATCGGTGGGCAGGTAGCGGAGCAAGCGAGGCCAGTCCAGGCGGGCAATCGCCACCGTTGCAGGCGTTTCAGCGGTCAGCAGCCGCCCCAGCCACGGCCATCCATCCTCCGCCTCCAGGGGCGGCATGCCCCGCTGGGCCAGGGTGGTGGCGCTCTGGTGGGTGGCCATCCCAGCCCCCTGCCAGGGCCCCCAATTGATGCTCAGAGCCGGTAGCCCCCGCTGGCGGCGGTACTGGGCCAGGGCGTCTAGACCGGCGTTGGCCGCCCCATAGTTGCCCTGGCCAGGGGAGCCCAACACCGACGTAATGGACGAAAACAGTACGAACCAGTCCAAACTGAGCGTCTGGGTGAGCTGGTGCAGATGCCAGGCCCCCTCAAGCTTGGCGGGCATCACCTGGTGAAACTGCTCGACCGACTGATTGGCCACAAAGCCATCGGCCAAAACGCCTGCCGAGTGAAAGACGCCGCGCAAGGGGGGCAGCTGCTCCTGCATGCGAGCGAGTAGGGATGTCAGGGCGGCGCGATCGCTTCCGTCCACCACCTCTACCCGCACCGTGGCCCCGGCCTGACGCAGCGGCTCCAGGCTTTTCTCCAGCTCGGCGTTGCTGCCCCGGCGGCTGGTGAGCACCAGGTGACGAGCCCCCTGCTCGACTAGCCAGGCGGCCAGCTGCTGACCCAGGGCACCAGTTCCGCCGGTAATTAGATAGGTGGCCTCAGCCTGAATCGATTGGGTTTCAGCCCTAGCCACGGCGGCAAAGTCCAGCGCCTGGAGTCGGGGTACCCAGGTCTGCTCCTGCCGCAGGGCGACCTCATCTTCGCCCTGGGAATTCGTGATCTGGGCAATCAGGTTGTCTAACCAGGGAGCCGCTGCTGACGTATCCGCCGCTCCGGGCAAATCGATCAGCCCGCCCCAAAATTCGGGATGCTCCAGGCGCAGGGTGCGACCCAGGCCCCACATCACGGCCTGGTGCGGGGCGGCGAGAGCATCGGTGGCATCCACCGCCTGCGCTCCTGTCGTCACCAGCCAGAGCTTGGGCTGGTTGGAGCCAGAGGACTGAGCTAGTTCCTTCACCCAGTGCAGCGCTGGTGCGGTTACAGCCTCAGAACCGGGCTCGTTTGCCGTGTCGTCAGCAGCTATGACCAAAAGATGGGTAACACGCTGGGCTGCTAACGTCTCCATCAGGGCTGCGAAGGGCATTTCCTGGGCTAACGATACCTGGTAGTGGTTGGGCTGAAGGGCCTGAAAGCGATCGCCTGCCTCTACCCGAATTGCCCCAATCCCTTGCTTTTGCAGGGTCTGGCTCAGACTGTCCCAGAGGGCATCGCTAGCCCCCCAGATCAGCCATTGTTCGCCTGCGCCTGCGGCAGCTGGGGCAATCGCCTGAGGTTGCCAAACAATCCCATAGGCAGCACTGGGGACGGAATTCGGTGCGTCATTGACCACCGCCACGCTGGCCTGGGGCAGCGCCAGGTCGATCCAGTAGCGCTGCCGCTGGAAGGGATAGGTGGGCAAGCTCAGCCACTGGCGCTGGTAGGGGCGATCGAAGCTGGCCCAGTCGATGGCGAGCCCTCGCTGGTAGAGATGGCCCAGGCTGGTGAGCAGAGTCTGCCAATCGGACTGTCCTCGGCGCAGCGAGGGCAGCCAGGTGTGGGAGTTGTGGGCTACGCAGCGCTTGCCCATGGCGCTGAGCACCGGATGGGGGCCAACCTCCAGAAACAGGGTGTGGCCTGCTGCGTTCAGGGTCGCGATCGCCTCGGCAAACCGCACCGGCTGGCGGGCGTGGCGGCGCCAGTAGCGAGCGTCCATAGGCAAATCGGGGCCGACAAACTCACCGGTCAGGTTAGACACCAGGGGCAGCGTCGGGGCGCGAAAACTGATGCCCTGGGCGCTCTGCTCAAACACATTGAGAATCGGATCCATCAACGCCGAGTGAAAGGCGTGGGACACCTGGAGGGGCTTGGTGCGAATGCCCTGGCTGTGCAGGTCGTCGAGTACGGCCTCCAGGTCAGCCTGGGGACCGGCAATGACGGTGTTGTCTGGCCCGTTCAGGGTGGCCAGGGAGACCGTACTGGGCAGCACCGCCGCCACGGTATCGGCATCGGCAAACACTGCCACCATACCACCGTTGGCGGGCAGGGTCTGCATCAGCCGCCCCCGCAGGGCCATCAGCCGCAACCCGTCCTCCAGGCTAAACACTCCGGCCACGCAGGCGGCCACGTATTCGCCCACGCTGTGCCCCATTACCGCCGTCGGGCGAATGCCCCAGGCCCTCCACAGCTGGGCCAGAGCATATTCCAGGGCGAATAGGGCGGGTTGGGTGTAGCCGGTTTGGTGCAGAGGAGCGGCGGGTGAATCTAGCCCATCCCCGTCTTCCCCAAACAAAAGACGTTGCAACGACAGGTCCAGGTAGGGCTGCAGAAGCTCGTCACAGCGGTCAATGGCGGCCCTGAACACGGGCTGGGTGTCGTAGAGCTGCCGACCCATGCTAACGTACTGGGAGCCCTGCCCAGTAAAG
>PYER01000179.1 GCA_003017855.1 filamentous cyanobacterium CCT1 | reverse complement strand
CCGGAGTCAGCGCGGCGGCTGCTGGGGTAGGGCGCGAGGCTTTGGGGCCAGGCAGCACTACTGAGGCAAAGGGGTCAGGGCGACCTGCCGCAACGGCTTCAACCCGAGCATGAGAAGAGGTAGAACGCAGCAAGTTTGGTTCGGCCAAACGTAAGGGGGTCGAAGGTTGAAAGAAAGGCTGGGAGGACTGAAACGGCGTGGCCGCCTCATCGGTTTGGGGGACCAGTGCACCCTCAGTATCGGTTGGGGCCGCATCGGTGGCTATCAGGTCAGCGTTGTCAGAGTCTACCTCAGCCGCCTCGGGACTAGAGCTGCCCATCGTGAGTTTAAGTGCTGCCCCTGCCGCGATCGCCAGCAGCAGACCACCCGAAACAGCCGCGTACAGCTTGCGCTTGGATAGGCCGTTGAGCTTAGTTTCCCCAGCTTGCCTGGGCTTGGCAGAGTAGGTCATCGCAGCATCTCCCCACAATTTTCTCCTAACATTAGCGAATTCTTCAGAAAGTGGCGCATTTGGGACGCAGTTAAATGGCGCACTTCAGACAACAGTTATTGGTCGCTATGGCTGTCAAGCGGCGATCGCAGGGAAATGCCGACGCTAAAACCCGGTTGCTGGCTAGACGTTTCACTCCGCGATCGCGTGGGTGCTGTGGCGTCGCTGGTGCATAGTCTGTAGCTGCAGGAGCAGAGCCTCGGCCTCAGCCTGCAGGTGTAGTAGCTCAACCTGCTGATCGGGCGGATAAGGAGCCTGATGGACCTCAATCCAGCAAATTTTGTCGTCGAGGGCGGGGGCCGTCTCACGCGCCGATGGAGCCCCAGTTGCTGGCTCGGTTGCTAACTCTGGCGCTAACCCTGTCGCTGGTTTTAAGGCCGCCTCGCCAGGTAGAGCAGCAACCTCAGCATTGGCGTGGTCTAAAGGGGCATTCATAAGAGACGTATAAAAAATAGGGAATTGTACTCAGTCAGAAAGTTAAGGCATTTTAACCCTACTGTCCAGAGGGCAATCTTAAACCAACCCGTTCTGGCCGTGAACTTAACCTGGGCAGTTTGCAAACTGGAGGACGACTCTTTAAGTAACTCCCCACTCAGCCTGCCAAAACTGCGGTACTTAGATCCGTTGGGGTCAAGGCTCACGGTAAACTAGGAAACACAAAAGCTGGTGTTCGGATCGGGCTGCCGATCCCCTGGGCCTTCAACGCTCTCTACAGTCTTCATTATTATTTAGTACCGTCGACCTACCGTGACCCTAAGCATAAATCCTGCCACCGCCACTACTCCAGTCTCTCGGCCCCAGGCCACCGGGCTACAGCCCTGGCCCGGGCTCATTGAGGCCTACCGAGCCTACCTGCCTGTGACGGATCAAACTCCGGTGGTTACCCTGTGCGAGGGCAATACCCCCCTGATTCCGATGCCGACCCTGGCCCAGCAGGTTGGCAAAGATGTGAAAGTTTGGGTCAAGTACGACGGCCTCAACCCCACCGGCAGCTTCAAAGATCGGGGCATGACCATGGCTATTTCTAAGGCCAAAGAGGCCGGAGCCGAGGCCGTTATTTGCGCCAGTACCGGCAACACCTCCGCCGCCGCCGCTGCCTACGCCCGCCGGGGCGGTATGCGAGCCTTCGTGCTCATTCCCGATGGCTATGTGGCCCTGGGCAAACTGGCTCAGGCCTTGCTGTACGGAGCCGAAGTGCTAGCCATCAACGGCAACTTCGACGACGCCCTGACCATGGTGCGGGAGCTAGCAAAGGATTACCCAATTACCTTAGTCAATTCGGTCAACCCCTACCGCTTAGAAGGGCAAAAAACCGGTGCCTTCGAGGTGGTCGATGCCCTCGGGGATGCTCCCGACTGGCTTTGCATTCCGGTGGGCAACGCCGGCAATATTACCGCCTATTGGATGGGGTTCTGCGAGTACCACCAGCAGCGCAAGTGCAGCCGCCTGCCCCGCATGATGGGCTTCCAGGCCGCTGGGGCTGCTCCGCTCGTCAGCGGTCATGTGGTGAGCGACCCGCAAACGCTGGCTACCGCCATTCGAATTGGCAATCCGGCCAGCTGGACAAAAGCTGAGGCGGTACGTGATGCCAGCCAGGGCAAGTTTAACGCGGTTACCGACGACGAAATTTTAGACGCCTATCGTCTGCTGGCTCTGGAGGGGGTATTTTGTGAACCCGCCAGCGCCGCTTCGGTAGCTGGCCTACTCAAAGTCAAGGATCAGGTACCCCCCGGAGCTAACATTGTCTGTGTGCTCACCGGCAACGGGTTAAAAGACCCGGACACCGCGATCGCCCACAGCAACAACCAGGTAAAGGGCGGTCTCAACCCCGATACCGCTACTCTGGCCAGGGCAATGGGGTTTTAGCGACGATCAATTAAATTAAATCCTTCGGCTCATCCGTAAACCGACGCAGGCGGGCTGTAGCTATAGCTGGAGACTGTGAACAGCGTTCAACGTCCCTCCAGAACAACAACGACCTTCCGCCCCGGCCTAGCGCTGGGGCATTTTTCACGACTGGGTTCCAATCGTCAACCTCGGTCTAACTCTTTTTAGTTGCCAAAACGTGGTTTGAGGGCCCCGACCGCGCCTGGGGCCAATTAGACTTGAGGCGTTCTAAAAACGCAAAGACCGGGGGTGGCAGTAAGGCCTTGCGCAGCACGATCACGCCAATCACCCGTTCTAGGGGCTGGGGCAATTCGGCTACCTGCAGCCCGGCCGGAATCGGCTCCGCCGCCAGAGCGGCCATTATGGTCGCCCCCAACCCGCGCTCGACCATGCTCAAAATAGTCGAGTCTTCCCGCACGGCATAGGCGGGCTGGATCTGTTGACCGCAGCGGTGCAGCAGCCGATCGAGGTGCTGGCGATCGCCGTCATCGGCAGGGGTTAAAATCAGCGGGTAGTTGGCCAGCTCAGTCCAGCTGAGCGACTGGGTCAGGGGAGCTGCCGTAGGGGGCAGCAGCACGATGTAGCGATCGCGCAGCAGTTCCCACTGGTCAAACTCGTCCTGGGTAGGCAGGTAGGTAAACCCCACGTCGGCCCGCCCCTGGCGCAGGTCGCTTTCAACCATCTCGTAGTGAATTTTTTCGTCAATCGTAATAGCGACTCCCGGAAACTGCTGCCGAAACTGACGAATTACCTCAGGCAAAATGTGGGTGGCTACGCTGCGAAAAGCCGCAATCCGCACTTCGCCTGTTTCCACCCCCTTGGCCTGATCGGCTTTCTGGCATAGGCTGTGCAGCGATCGCAGCACCTGCCGTGCCTCCTCAATAATTTGTTCGCCCACCGGGGTCAGCACCGCCCCCTGCCGGCCCCGACTGAGCAGCAGCACCCCTAGCTCCTCCTCCAGAGTGGCAATCGCGTGGCTCACCGCCGACTGAGACAGATCTAGATGCAGCGCCGCATCGCTGAAGGATCCTTGATCAGCAATGGCCACTAGCGCCCGCAGTTGTGAGAGCTTGAGTCGTTGGGGGTCAGCTTTAGCCATGGCGCTGTCCTGAGTAATTCAGATAGGCTAGACCTAGACACTAACCTCTGAATGGCCCTAGGCGATAGAAATTTCTCGAGATTTTCTGCCGCCTCCATTGGCTTTGCTAATCAGGGGATGGGCTCACGTCCAGATTTGCGAAGCGATGAGTTGGACTACTATGCCAGCGACATCCGTATTTCTGGCCATACTTTTTACCTACCTAAAGCCTAAATTACGGAATCTTCATCAACGAACTGTGGCATCTACTCAGGCTAGGCCGCAGACAGCCGAGTAGATTAGAACCATGCTGTGCCAGTCTATCGGCTGGCCCTAGAGTAGTCTTAGGCCGCAACTGTGGACCAGTCTGCTCACCCAACCCTCCCCTAGCGGCGGGTGCCCAATGTAACCACATAAACTAATCACTAGGTACCAGGAGATGTTTTTCAATCGTCACCTTTTAGAAGCAGGGCTCGCGGCGGCCGCCGCCTTGTCTGTTAGCGTTGTGGCTACTGCCCCCGCTCAGGCGCAACTGCCAGCAGCCGGTCTTACCCCCGACCAGTTCTCTACCAACCTTGGCTTTGACAACCTCAAATCCCTCAATCTGCTTGAGCCTTCCACGTCTTTAGAAGAGCTTAAAAAGCTCATTAACAACGAAGCTAATGCGCTCTCTCAAGGATTTCTGGCCCAGTACCAGCTCGACACCAGCAAGTTGTTCTGGAATGGAGTAGACCCGGTTGAGGTCTATTTCATTAACGAAGGTGCGGGCTACCGCAACCAGCTCTTCTACACGGCTAAAGACAGCTCTGGGGCCCTGCTCAGCGATGGCAAAATCTTTGACGATATCTCGTCCCCCCACAGCAAGCTGAGCGAAAAGAATGGCCCTCTAGCTCTCGGTCAAGGGGTGAGCTTAGGCGGATTTGTCGGTGCTACCCAACTCGACTTTATGATCAAGTCGAACGGTAAGAACGGCGGTACGACTATGCTGGGCACCAATGCCGCCGCCAACCCCAATGGCCTTCAGCACGTTGTAGCCTTCCAGCACAAAGACTGGATCATCCTGGGCTTTGAGGATATTGTCGGCGGCGGCGACAAAGACTACAACGACGTCATTTTTGCGGTGCGCGGCATTCAACATGGGGCACCACCTGCCGAAGATGTGCCTGAACCCTCTGCTCTTTTGGGCATACTAGCCCTAGGCGTTGGTGGGTTTACCACCCTGCGTCGCCGCAAAGTGGCCGCAGAATAGCTCAATCGAGTTAGCCTGAGGCGCGATTAGCGCCTTCTGTCAACGTGATGCACCCTGATGGTAAACGGGAGGTGAGATAGCTCATCTCCCGTTTTCTTTTCAGCCAGTTTTTTCAGCGAGAACCAGGCTGCGATCCCAGCATTCGAACGAGCCATCTCACTCCGGCTTCTCAAACCTGTATCAGGGCCTGAATATAGGCAGCGGTAAGCTCGGTTACCCGACTGATCACCTGGTCGGCCCCAGCCTCTTTGAGCGCATCGTGGTAGTCATCGCGGTAAGCATCATCGCTAGCCACGATGTGAGGCGGCAGCACACCTACCCCCACCCACCACTGCTGGGGGTAGGCGGTTTTGGCCTGCACAACGGTCTGCATGTCGGCTACGGTATCGCCCACATAGATAATCGGCAAACCCTCAGGCAACGAGCCCTGCGTTATGAGCCTGTTGGCTACCTGCATCAGTCCGGTGGGGTCGGGCTTACCAGGGGCATCTTCCATGCACACCAAAACCGGAGCGCTCAGCCCCAGGCGACGCTGCAGTACAAAGTTGGCCGAGCCTCGGGTAGCGCCACTGAAGAATCCCCAGGCGATGCGATCGCGTGTTAAACGCTCGAAATACGATTTTTCGACCAGCAGAGGCTCCTGAGTAATGTAGCCAGTCCACTGGTCGGGGTCGGTGGGGTGAGGCCCCCGGTAGCGCCCTTGAAAGAACTCAACAATTTCGTCGTAGTCGAGGGTAACGGTCTCTCGGGGTTTGCCCTGGGCTTCAAAGTAGCGGTAGACCAGCTCCTGCGATCCCTCCCAGTCGTTATTCCAAATTCCTTCTCCTTTGAGGCGATCAACGTCTTCGCTTGAGGGTCGATACTCGCCGCCAGTGAATTCCTCCACCGTATCGGCCAGAGCGCGACGGTAAGAATTACCTACATCTCGCAGTACGCCGTCAATATCAAACACCGCGATCGCGAGGGGAGCAGCCGAAGAAGTCATGGTATGTCCACTTGAGGTAGAGTTGAAGAGGTAAGGTGGTAGAATTATAGACTGTAGTATTTTTGGAATTGCGGCGGAGGTCTACTTGTCCAGATTTGTCCTAAAAGTACTCTGGCTAGAAAATGACGTTGCGCTGGCAGTTGATCAGGTGGTAGGCAAGGGCACCAGCCCGCTCACCTCTTATTTCTTCTGGCCCCGTAACGATGCCTGGGAACAAATGAAAACCGAGCTCGAGGGAAAGCCCTGGATCGAGGAAGAAGAGCGGGTTGAAATTCTCAACCAGGCCACCGAGATCATCAACTATTGGCAGGAGGAAGGGAAGGGTAAACCCCTGACCGAAGCCCAAGACCGCTTTCCTGAGATTACGTTTACCGGTAGTTCGTGATGGCTTCGCCAAGGTGTGAGGCCCATGCTAGTAGTTCTCGGTACAACGAGTTACCTGGCGCGACACGATTGGCGTGACACGGTTGACGTGACACATTGATGGCTCAATCGGGTCAGCGACTTTCAGTTCAGTAAAGAGGGTGGTAGCGTTTCGTTGTGGGAAACCTGCCGCCCTCAAACATTTCAAACTACCCAATCAAACCGACGCTTGCCCCAGCTGCTTGGCGCTAGGGCCAATGAGGCGGTTACTATTAGCCTTAAAAACATATCGCTGCAGGAAGTCTACGTAGACTTCCTGCAGCGATCGCTCTCGTACCTTAGACGATTGGCCAGCAGACCCCTAAGGATCGATGCTCAGTTCTTGGGGCTGCAGGAATGCAATCATTTCATCTACCCCACGCTGAATGCGACGGGTAACGGTCATTGGGCTCACCCCAATTTTCTCCGCCACTTCTTTGCGAGATAATCCCTTGAAGAAGACAAACTCAATAGCGGTGCGAGTCTTGCCCTCAAGCTGATTTAGCGCCCGCTGGATCTGTTGGCGATCTTCCTCTAGCGCCTGCATGAGTTGGTAGTGAGTGTCGGGGAGAGTTTCACCCAGGGTGATATTGGAATCAACCTGTTGACAAACTGTGGCATCTAGGCTGAGGGGCAGACGGTTTTTGTGGGCCATCTTCACCTCTCGCCATTCTTTGACCGACACTTCCAGGGCCTCAGCCATTTCGTGGTCGCTGGGGTTGCGGCCCAGGCTGCGCATCAGTTCCATTTGCAGTTTCTGAGACTCTTTTTGGAGATCTTGCCAGCGACGGGGAATCTTAACGGTAGTGCCGCGATCGCGCAGGAAATGCAGCATCTCACCACGAATGTAGGGAACAGCAAAAGAGCTAAAGGCACAGCCCTGGCCAGGGTTAAACCGCTCAATGGCTCTAATCAGACCAATGTAGCCAATCTGCTCGAGATCTTCGTAGGGTTCAGAGCACTGGTGGCTGACCCGGTGAGCAATCTTGCGAACTAGACCGGCATTAAGTTGTACTAGCCTGTTTCGTAACTGCACAGAGGGAGACTGCTTGTACTGCATTAGCAGTTCCATGCCACGGGAGCGAATTGTCGAAGTTTGGGTAGCCATATCTGCGGGTGTCCTTACGAGAGCGGGTTCGCTGAGAACTGAATCTATTCTCGGGATTGACACCGGCATTCACCATCGTTGATCTACGGTACTCCGGCGCAGGCCAAGCGCAAATCTCCGTAGTTTTACGGGGTAGCTACAAGCTCAGCAGAGCGAGACTCAGCCCCTCAAAGCCGGTGTCGCCCCCCTAGCGTTATCCTGATAAATTCTCCCGGTTAATCCCTAAAAGCCAGGCCCAGGGGGGCTAACGCGGCGTTCTGGAGTTGCCAAAACCGGGCTAAGCTAACAGATGTGAATGACTGTTGCATCTCTTAACATTCCTTTGGCTGAGTTAATGGTTCTCAAGGCAGTTTTATTAGACTTCAATGGCCTCATCATCAATGACGAGGCTATCCATGAGCGGATAATTGAGGAGTTACTCCTGGAGGAGAATCTTCGACCCAATCCTCAAGATCTGGAAGAATGTTGTCTGGGACGGTCTGATGCAGCCTGTCTCAGTGATTTGCTGGCTCGTCAAGGGCGTGTGGTGTCTGCCGCCTATCTAGAAAAATTGCTCAATCAAAAAGCGGCCCGCTACCTGGAGGTACTGTCTGGCCTCAATCCGCTGCCGTTGTACCCTGGCCTTGACGACTTGATTTACCAAATCCGGGCCGCGCAGCTCAAGCTGGCTATTGTATCGGGGGCACGGCGTAGCGAAATCGAAACTGTGCTGTCCCTGGTTCACTGGGGTGAGCACGTGGGGCTAATCATTTCAGCGGACGATCTGGCGCCTGGCGTTAGCAAGCCTGCCCCAGATGGTTATTTACTGGCGATCGAGCGCCTCAATCAGCAGTTTAATGATCTGGCCCTGCGCCCTGCCGATTGCCTGGCCATTGAAGACTCTTTTGCGGGCATTGAAGCCGCCAAGCGTGCTGGTGTGCCCGTACTAGGCGTCGCCCATACCTACCCTTACCAGATGATTCACCGTCGAGCCACATGGGTTGTTGATCACCTCTATGAGCTCAGTCTGGACTGGCTAACCCCCTACTACAACCTGGCAGACCACAAGCTCAGTTAGCAACCACTTTGGTAACAGACCCATGGTGCTCAGGGAGAACACGCAGAGCACCGCCCCATGGCGTAGGATGCCTGATGGGATGGTATTGATAGAACCAATCCCAAGCTTCCGCCCAACGTTAGGCTTATTTCACTGCACTTTTGTAAAACTATGAGCAATTCGCTGACCACCCCAGACCAAATCGTACAGCAGCTTAACTGGCGCTATGCTACGAAGCAGTTTGATCCAAATCGGAAAATTCCTGACGATGCCTGGAGCGTTCTAGAACAGAGCCTGGTCTTGTCTCCTTCCTCATTTGGGCTACAGCCGTGGAAGTTTTTTGTGGTTCGTAACCCTGACCTGCGGCAGCAGCTGCGTGATCATGCCTGGGGTCAGGCTCAGGTAACCGATGCCTCGCATTTGGTGGTACTGGCAATTAAAAAAAATATCGGTATCCCTGAGGTAGATCAGTTTGTGGAACGTATGGCCGCAGTACGCAATGTACCCCAGGAAACTCTGGTCAACTACGGAGGCATGGTCAAGGGATTTTTAGCTGAGCCACCATACCCAATCACCATGGAAAGCTGGGCTACCCGGCAAGTCTACATTGCCCTGGGGTTTTTGATGTATTCAGCCGCCATGCTGGGAATAGATACTTGCCCTTTGGAGGGGTTTGACCCTGCCAAGTTTGACGAACTGCTCCAGCTGCCTTCCCAGGGATACTCGGCAGTAGTGCTGTGTGCAGCAGGGTACCGCGCCGCTGACGACAAGTACGCCGACCTGCCAAAGGTCCGCTATCCCGCCGAAACCGTGATCGGCCATTACGACTGAGTCTTAGCGTTTAAATGTCCTGCTGCTTAAACCTTTAAAGTGCTGCTAGCTTCTCTAGGTAGGGTTTAACTAAGTAGAAGCTGGCAATTGATTTGGCGTCCACTGCTTCTCCGGCTAAAATAGCTTTCTCTAGCTGAACTGGGGTAAACAGAACCACTTCTATATCTTCGTCAGCGTCGGCCTCTGGAGGGGACTCAATAGGTTCTAGATCGGTGGCCAGAAAGGCATAAATAATTTCGTCAGAATAGCCGGGAGCTAGGGGAAAGTTGCCGATGGGCAGCCAGGTTTGAGCAGTGTAGCCAATCTCTTCCTGAATTTCTCGGCGAATCGTATCGACAGGAGCTTCTTCAGCTTCGATAGTGCCGGCTGGAAACTCTAGCAGCCGCCCCATCAAAGCAAAGCGGTACTGGCGCACCATGATCAACTCACCTGCGGCGGTAACGGGTACGGCTAGCGCACCACCGGGATGGCGAATGCATTCCCAGTCGCCCTCAGCTCGGTTGGGCAACCGCAGTCGATTGACCTCAAAATTAAATTTACGGCCCTCGTAGAATAGGCGCTGCTTCAGCAGTTGGGGAGGCTCTTGACCAAGCGGCATAGGAAAAGGCTCAAAAAGGGCACAAATGATCACCCCATTGTAGTGTCATCTCAGGCCGTCTAATTTAGGGCTGGTGGAGGATAGCGCCAAGCCGCTTGACTCCAGTCGGATCAAGGGCATTGCAAAGGTGCTGGACCGATTGACCGCTGACGGGGTCAATCCAATTGGGGGCAATTTCAGCCAGAGGAACGAGCACAAAGGCACGTTCTCTCAGCCTAGGGTGCGGAAGGTACAAATCTGGCTCAGCGAGACATACCTGACCATAGAAGATGAGGTCGAGATCAAGGGTGCGAGGGCCCCAGCGCTGGCGGCGCACGCGGCCAAAGTCCTGTTCGATTTGCAGCAGCTGACTGAGTAGCTGCTGGGGCGACAGGGTGGTGTTGATTAGGGCACAGGCGTTGAGAATATCGGGTTGAGGTGGGCCGATGGGTACAGTCTGGTAAACGCTAGACTGAGCTACCAGTTCTACGGCGGGTGGGGCATGGAGGGCAGCCAGGGCGGCCCGGAGAATTTGCTGGGAGTCACCCAGGTTGCTGCCCAGGGCGATCGCGCAGGGGACTGCCGTCATACCCTAGGCCAGGTGACTGCGAAGGCGGGCTACAAGTTGAGGAGCAGGCAGCACACCTTCGATGCGATCGATGGGCTGTCCGGCCTTAAACAGCACCAGCGTAGGCAGGGCTGCTACCTGGTGCTGAGAGGCAATCTGAGGGTACTTGTCGGTGTCAATCTTGACAATTTTTAGCTGACCTTTGAGTTCATTGTTGACCTGATTGAGAATACCCGCCATCATCTGGCAGGGGCCGCACCAGGTAGCATAAAAATCCACCAGAATAGGGCTTTTAGCCTCGGCCAAAAGGTCTGAAAAACTTTGAAACTGCTGTTTGACAGCCATCAAGTCCTCCTTGGGTAAAGGCTGGTTGTTGAAACCGCAGCGCGGCTTATTCTTCTAGCATAAGCTGTGAATTTGGACTTCGATGCCAAGTCAATGGAGAGCTGACGTTTGCTCACCGACAAAACTCTGCAAAACTTCACGTCTCAGCTTCAATTTGGTTTATTTCTGTAGTTTTTGATTTGGCTGATGGTGTTGCCCGTGGTTCTTCAATTACTCTAGGGAACCATCTGGCGCAGAAAGCTGTCGAGGGCAGTGGCTACTTTTTCGGCCCAGTCTTCCTGGGCGTAGTGACCTACTTCATCTAGGGTTTGCAGTTCGCCGTTGGGGAGGGCCTGCACGGCGGCTTCCGCCAGGCTGACCGATAGCCAGGGGTCACTCAGCCCCCATAGAGCCAGTGTAGGGTGATCCCACTGTGGCAGGTCGGCTGCGATCGCCGCGCTAACTTTATCAAGTTCCATCCGGCGCACTGTCGTCATCAAAGCCCGACCTACGTCCGAACTTTTCAGGAAGGGCCGCCGATAGACGTCTAAATCGGCATCGTCGATTTGGTAGGGGCCGCCACCCTCCAGGGTGCGATCGACCAGCAGCGGGTCTTGAGTAATCATGTCTCCGGCCAAGGGCAGTCCCATCTGGCGAATTTTCCAGGGCAGCTTCGCACCGGGGCCAATGGGAGCATTGATCATCACTAGGCGATCGACTCGGTCGGGATGCTGCAGGGCGTATTGAATACCGGCTGAGCCTAGAAAACCTTGGGCTACCAGATGCACCTGGGATAGATTGAGGGCATCGAGGAAGGCCCCCAATGCCTCGACAAAAGCCTCAGGGGTGTAGGCAAAATCGCGGCGATCGGGCTTATCTGAGCGACCGTGGCCGATCCAGTCGGGGGCGATGGTGTGAAACCCCTGCTGGGCCAGAACGGGCATGACCTGCCGCCAGCTGTAGCTCTGAGACACCAGACCGTGGAGCAAAATTACCGGCTGCCGGGATGAGGCACCCATGGGCTCATGCTCGCGATAGAACCAGGTCAAGCCGTTGACCGATATGGTGCGCTCTGCGATCGCATTCCCCTGCCCCATAGCTTTTCCCTCACTCGGCCCATCGAGCTTACCGCTCCACTGAAGCGGAAGGCAAGGCCAATTAGCGGTAGATGATCCCAGCTGCTTGGGCTTGAAAGCGGCGATCGCAGCTCCGGTCGCCCATCCCAGTGACAAACTGACTACAGTAATAGACAGATGCAACTAGGCCAGGACAGGCTTCACTGTCTTGACATCGTTTGCCCTATGAGGATACAGCCGCAGGTCGTGATGAACTGGCAAGAAATATCTGGCAACTGGATTTTGGTTCCCCCCAACCCGACGGCGATCGTGCACTTTCTGGGGGGAGCGTTTGTGGCGGCAGCCCCTAGCGTGACCTACCAGTGGCTGCTGGAAAACCTGGCTCGGCAGGGCTACATCATCGTAGCGACCCCTTTTATCAATACCTTTGACCATACGGTCATCGCCCAGGAGGTGCTGGTTACGTTTGATCAGGCGATGCGCTACCTGGACAAGCGCGTGCTGGCGAATTCCGGTAGCCTGCCTATCTACGGTCTGGGACACAGCATGGGTTGCAAAGTACACCTGCTGATCAACTGCCTATGGAAGGTAGAGCGGGTCGGCAATATCTATATGAGCTTTAACAACTACCCGGCCCGGCGATCGATCCCATTTTTGGAGCAGGCCGCGCAGTTTAGCCCGGCGTTTAACGTCGAGTTTACCCCTGACCCAGAAACTACTCTAGCCCTGGTGCGCGATCGCTACCCGGTAGCCCACAACCTGCTGATTAAGTTTCGCAGTGATACCATCGATCAAACCCGCCCCCTTTCGGAGGTGCTGGTGCGGCGCTTTGCAGAGCGAACTACCGTACAACTGCTGCAGGGCTCTCATACGACACCCATTGCTCAGGAGTTTAGCTGGCAGCCTGGGACCTCGTTTAGCCCCCTCGATGCGCTGGGGCAGTTTGTGCAGCAGGAGTTTTACCGAGACCTAAACCGTCTCCGCCGCAATCTGCTGACCTGGCTCAGCACCCCACCCTATTGACCGAGATTGAATCGAACTCGAGTCGCGCCCCAAGGTACACAAAGATATAAAACTCTTTGCTCTGAGGCTTTTGCCAGGATGGGGTTCAGCCTATGATGCAGAGGTGAGCGCTTTAGCCATAGCCTGTTTTGACCTACCAGCACACCAGCCAGATTGAAACCCAAACTGACCCTGCGGCCCTAAAGTCGGTACTGGCGTGGTTCGATCAGTTTCAGGCTGCGCCGATTCCGCACAATATTTGGCTGCAGTGTCAGCTGGCGCTGATCGAGGGCTTTACCAACGCCGTTCGCCATGCCCATGCCGGGCTACCCCTGGCTACCCCCGTACGCATTGAAGTAGCAGTGAGCGATCGCACCATCGATATCCGCATCTGGGATCAGGGCCCTGGTTTTGATTTGTCCTCTATGTTGCGCCACAAAATTACCGTCAATAACCCAGACTCAGAGGGCGGGCGAGGGCTTAAGATTATGTACCTGGTGGCCGATCGCTTAACTTACGAACCTGTCCCTGATCAGGGTAACTGCTTACACCTGCACAAGTCCTTTGCCCTATAGGCTAGGGGCAATGCCTACGAGGTCGTCTATGACTTTATCTGTGGCGGTAGTCTCTACGGTGCTTCCGAACCCTCAGCCCACGGGGTGGCTAATTGGCGCGCTGGTCAATACAGCTCTGCTCGCGATCGCCTGGATACTGCCCAAAAAGCTGCTGACTCCAGCCGGGTATCTCCACGCCTGGGGGTTAGGGGTTCTGGTTTGGGGTGGCCTGGGC
>PYER01000178.1 GCA_003017855.1 filamentous cyanobacterium CCT1 | reverse complement strand
TCTTCATGGTCCTTGCTATGTATACGTTTCACGCCCTTTTCTCTCATCCCCCAGGCCAAGGTGCAAGATCTGAGTAGTAGCAGCTAATAGATGTGTCATGACCCGTTACCTCACTCAGCTGATGTTTTCGGCTCCCGGATCAGCGCTTTACTCACGCATCACACAGTGAAGTCTTGTGAATGAGACACGAACTACGTAATTTGGCCTACGCACTCACTTACGCAAGGTGTTTAAGTAGAAAAGTACACCTAAAAACCTGCATCTATCTCGGAGAAACCATCAGACACAAACGCCTCCTGTGATCTGTTGCTACTGCCTCCAGTGCCTATTCAAGAAGGATTTGCCCGTATGAAAGCACATACAATTCTAAGCTCAGCGCAGGTGCTAACTGGTCTTTTGAGCTCAATGACTCCTACGGCTTCGCCGAAGTCAAGCTCTAAACACCAACCAGCAGCTGCTTTAACCTCTGCTAGCGGCTCTGTCACTAGCACCCCCCTGGCCGGAGGGTCTGCCATCAGCTACAGCAGCTGCCTAACCCCAACTGCCGGTAACGACGTCACCAGCAGTATTAGCGCTCCCCTGACGGCTTTCCTTAACGACACCCTGGGGAACTGGGTGCTGGATGGCAAATACCAAGGTGGCAAAAATTCTGCTGGGCCTAATGACCTGGGCTTTCGCTGGGTTCAAAATGGCAAGGGCACTGGCACCTGGAGTTTGACTAAAACGATCGCAACGCCATTTGTGATTAGCCTCAAGGCTGGCAACGCCTATACCGCCTACTATTTCGACGGCAACACACCCATTAATAGCGGCACCTGGGCCACCTTTGACCAAAAAGACCTATCCCACGCCGCCATCTTCGTGGGCAAGAGCCGTCTCACTTCTGTAGAACGCAAAACCGCTGTGCCCGAGCCAACCTCTATTGCCGGATCTGAGCACCACGGGCTGATGCCCTAAGCGCAGGCTTATCACCCTGTCCTTCCTGCTTGTCCATCCAATCCTTTCAACTCAACGCGACCAATAGCCCTGGAAACAGCGATTGTCTCCGGGGTTTTTTGTGAGTTTTTTCTCCACCCGTGCTTGGCGCTGAACCACTGGCTTGTGGTTGAATCGGAGCATACGTTCTAGAAAACAGCATGGCCGACTCACTACCGCCTACTCGCTCAGAAACTGACAGCATGGGAGAAATTGCCGTACCCAGCGATCGCTATTGGGGAGCGCAAACCCAGCGATCGATTCGCTACTTTTCCATTGGTCAAGACAAAATGCCCCTGGAGGTGGTGCGGGCGATCGCGATCGCCAAAAAGGCATCCGCTCTGGCCAATGCCGACCTGGGCAAACTGCCCCAGGAAAAAGCTGACCTAATTGTGCGGGCGGCAGATGAGATTATTGCTGGGCAGCTCGACGACCACTTTCCCCTGCGCGTATGGATGACGGGCAGCGGCACTCAGTGCAACATGAACGTCAACGAGGTGATTGCCAACCGTGCCATTGAGCTAGTCGGCGGCGTGATGGGCAGCAAAACCCCCATTCACCCCAACGACCACGTCAACATGTCGCAGTCATCCAACGATATTTTCCCCACGGCGATGCACATTGCGGCGGCCCAGGTGCTTACTCAGCGGCTGGTTCCTGCTGTCACCCAGCTCAGGGATGCGCTGGCAGAAAAGGCCGAGGCCTGGAGCGACATTGTCAAAATTGGTCGCACTCACCTGCAAGACGCCGTTCCCCTCACCCTGGGCCAGGAGTTTTCGGGCTATGTGGGGATGCTCGACGACAACCTGGCTCGCCTCGACAGTGCCCTGCCAGGGCTGCATCAGCTCGCCATTGGGGGAACGGCCCTCGGCACCGGCTTGAACGCCGGGCCGGGCTTCGCCGAGGCCGCCGCTAAACACATTGCCCACCTCACCGGGCTGCCCTTCGTCAGCGCCCTCAACAAGTTCACCGTGATGGGAGCCCACGACGCCGTAGTGATGGCCAGCGGCGTACTCAAGACCCTGGCGGTATCGCTCTACAAAATTGCCAATGACATTCGCCTGCTGAGCTGCGGACCCAGGGCAGGCTTTGCCGAGCTACACCTGCCTGAGAACGAGCCGGGGTCGTCTATTATGCCAGGCAAGGTCAACCCCACCCAGTGTGAAGCGCTGGCTATGGTGGCGGTTCAGGTGATGGGCTATGACGCGGCGGTGGCGTTTGCCGGGGCCAGTGGCTACCTCGACATGAATGTCTACAAACCAATGATGATCTTTAACTTGCTACAGTCGGCGGGTCTGATGGCCGACAGCTGCCAAAATTTCACCGAGTTTTTAGTGCTGGGCATGACTCCCAACTACAAACAAATCGACCAGTACGTCCAGCAGTCGCTGATGTTGGTCACCGCCCTCAGCCCGGCCATTGGCTACGATAAGGCCTCTCAAATTGCCCACCACGCCTTTGAGCACGACCTCACCCTCAAACAGGCCGCCCTGGCCCTGGGCTACGTCTCTGAGGCGGAGTTTGACACCCTGATTGCCCCCCGCCGTATGACCCATCCCTAGGGCCAGTCGCCCCGGCAGCGTCCACACCTGTGGAATGTTAAGGACTATGTTGATTTGCTCAGGTGGCTCAGGTTCGAGGCAGCCGTTCCCGTATGATCATCCTTAAAGTTTGTAAATTTTCCTAAGATTCTGGAGATTCAAACGTGTCTCTTCCGTTACTAAACTATTCCCCGTCCAGCCAAAACCAGCGTGTTGCCAGCTATGAAGTCGGTGGTGACGAACAGCCCAGGTTTTTCTCTACTGACGACCTGTACGATACCAGCGACATGGATGCGCTGATTGAGGCAGCCTATCGCCAGATGTTTTTCTACGCCTTCAAGTGCGATCGCCAGCCCTTTCTGGAGTCGCAGCTACGCAACGGCCAAATCACCGTGCGTGACTTTATCCGTGGCCTGGCCCTGTCGCCCACCTTCTACAACAGCTTCTACGAGAAAAACAGCAACTACAAGTTTGTAGAGCACTGTGTCCAAAAGATTCTGGGCCGCGACGTGTACAGCGATCGCGAAAAAATTGCCTGGTCGATCAAAGTAGCCAACAAAGGCATCCAGGGCTTGGTCGATGAGCTGCTCGACAGCGAAGAGTATCTCACTAGCTTCGGCTACAACACCGTGCCCTACCAGAAACGGCGGGTGCTGCCCGGTCGGGAAGAAGGGGAGCGCCCCATCCACATCAAAAACCCTCGCTACGACGCCTACCACCGCAATCAGCTGGGCTTTCCTCAGATTGTGTGGCAGTCTCAGGTCAAGCGGTTTGTGCCTCAGGAGAAGAAGGTTACTGCCGGCAATCCCCAGGGCTTCTTGGGTATGGCTCGCAGCATTGGAGCCAGCGGTGCCGCACCCTCCCGTGTGTCTACCAGCAACATCAACATCGCAACCGCTGTGCCCTACCGCAAGGTGTCGGTTGACTAGGCGTTAGCGCCCTTCGGTTAAGTTTCTAGAACACCACGGGGATGTAGGCTGCGGCCTGCATCCCTTTTTGTTTTGATTTTTTGGCCAGTCGCTGCTTATAGCCATCGCCAGAACGTTAGAGACTCGCATGTTGATGAAGTCCTAACGTCATTCCCGCATAGGCGGGAATCCAACACGAAGCAACTATTCCGGCTGGCACCTTATTTTGAGGCGAATTCCTTAAGAGATGACCAATATCTTGAAGTGATTGCTATACGCCGTTGCGCTGACCCAGTTTTCAACCATGACCAGGGTTAATATCTTAAGCCAATGACGATCGCGGTATCTTCAGCTGCCGGACCGACGCGGTATAGGCAAAAAAAATCCCCTGGCGATCGCCAGTGGGACTTTTCAGGGTGCATCTACCATTCACCTTTTCTGCTCAGACGAACCCCGATCCGGAAAAGTTGCCGACTTTTTTTGAGATTAGTCTGAGCCACCCGCTTCGCGGAGCACGTCTATCTGCCCCCGCAGAGATTCAGCCCAGTCCATAGAACCGCTGGCTTCAAACAGAGTAGCCGCCTGCTCAAAGTCAGCAATCACCGACTCGCGCGCCTCTTGAGGAATATCCTCCGGCCCCTGAATGGCATCGCCCTGCTCAAGATATACCCGACCCAGGGTTGCCTGGGCACGGCCCAGATAGGCCGCAGACTGCTCAGGGTCGATGTCAATCGCCTCGGTATAAGCATCAATAGCGCCAGGATAGTCTTCGGCTAAGGCCAGGACTTCGGCCTCGGCATAGGCCGTCTCAAATTCGGTGGAGGCACGAACAACTAGGTCGTAGTCGCCCCCCTGGCCCGAAAACGACTTGGCAACCACGGTATAAGCGCCATCTTCGGGCAGTTCAATGATGATTTTGGAGTTTAAGGTGCCGCCAAAGTCATCGTTAGCGGCAATTTCGGTTTCGTCTGGTCCCAGCAGCGACAGTACCGGGTCAAAATCTTCGCTGTCCAGGGTGATCGTAATCGCCTGGCCGGTAGTGCCTTCAAAGGTGTAGGTGGCCTGGGCTGGATAAATCGTGCCCGTCTCCTGCAAAACTGGATTAGTTTGGGCAGATGAGGCCACTGCGCTAGCCAGTAGCCCCGCCAGGGTTAAAGGCGCTACCGCTGCGGAGAACAGACTCCCCACCGAAAATAGCCGTAAAAAAGCCATGCAACCTCCCCAGGGAAAGAACACACAAATCTTGCCATGCAGCCTAGCACAGGCGGACCCGGCCTACGATAGAGTCCGACGGGGACGCAGCAGGCTATTGTAATACTGAAGCTAAGTCACTGAGCTTGTCTATGCCTCGCCTGCCCCTGCTACTGATTAGATCAGGACTGGTTGGACCAGGGTTGATCGCCATTTTGAATGGCTCCGCTTTGGCCCTGCCTCCCCCCGATGAGATTCCCGAAGAAGTTTTGCGGACCGAGGTGATTACTGAGGCGCGATCGCCCATTGACGGCAAACCTATATCCGCAGCCGATTACGCCGCTCTGCAAGCTCACCTGCGTGACCCCAATACCGACGTGATCGTTGACCCCGAAATCGCTTCCCTGATTCAGCTGCTGCAGTTTAGACGGGTGCTCAAGCCCATACTTCCTTTTCTGCCTTAGCGGCGATTTTGGCGAAATCCCCAAAAATTTCCCTGTGGAAATAGCTAAGTTTTGTTACTCTATTCCGCAGATAGTAAATTCACATAGATCGTTTATAGCCTCCTGTGGACCTTTAATAACATGCCTGCAACCGTTGACGCTGAGCAGATTGACCGGATCGTCTGGAACCAGCACCATGATCCCTTTGAGATTCTTGGGCCCCACATGGTGCAGCAGCAGGATGGACGAACCGTCTGGGCTGTAAGAGCCTACCTACCCCAAGCCGATCAGGCCTGGGTGGTACTGCCCCAGGAGCACAAAGAAGTGGCGATGGAATCTAACCACAACCCCCACTTCTTTGAGTGCGTGCTGGAGGTTCAAGATCTGGCCAATTACCAGCTCAAGTACGTCAGCGGCGACAGTGTTCAGGTCATCTACGACCCCTACGCCTTCAAAACCCGCACCATTACCGACTTCGATATTCATCTGTTTAGCGAAGGCAACCATCACCGCATTTACGAAAAGTTGGGAGCCCACTTCACCAACATTGAAGGGGTTGCGGGCGTGTACTTTGCGGTGTGGGCTCCCAATGCACGCAATGCCTCAGTGCTGGGCGACTTTAACTACTGGGACGGCCGCAAGCACCAGATGCGTCGCCTCTCTAACGGTATTTGGGACTTGTTTATTCCTGGGCTAGAGGCCGGTGTCCACTACAAATACGAGATTAAGAACTACGACGGGCATATTTACGAAAAGTCCGATCCCTACGGTTTTCAGCAGGAAATTCGGCCTAAAACGGCCTCGATTGTCACCGACCTAGATAGCTACAACTGGCAGGATCAAGACTGGATGGAGAAGCGGCGGCAAACCGAGCCTCTGACCCAGCCCGTGTCTATCTACGAACTGCATTTGGGTTCGTGGCTACATGAGTCGTCGGCCAACCCGGCGCTGCGCCCTGACGGCACTAAAGAGCCCGTTGTTACGGTAGCCGAACTCAAGCCCGGAGCACGCTTTCTGACGTACCGAGAGCTGGCCGATCGACTCATTCCCTACATCAAAGAGTTAGGGTTTACTCACATTGAGTTGCTGCCTGTCGCCGAGCACCCCTTTGATGGCTCCTGGGGCTATCAGGTGACGGGTTACTATGCTGTCACGTCTCGCTATGGCACTCCTGAAGACTTCATGTACTTCGTCGATCAGTGCCACCAAAACGATATTGGGGTGATTGTTGACTGGGTGCCGGGCCACTTTCCTAAGGATGGCCACGGGCTGGCTTTCTTTGACGGTACTCACCTCTACGAGCACGCTGACCCCCGCAAAGGCGAGCACAAGGAGTGGGGCACGCTGGTGTTTAACTACGGCCGCAACGAGGTGCGCAACTTCCTGGTGGCCAATGCTGTGTTTTGGTTTGAGAAATACCACATCGACGGCATTCGGGTGGATGCGGTGGCCTCAATGCTCTACCTCAACTACTTCCGCAAAGACGGGGAGTGGGTAGCCAACGAGTACGGTGGCCACGAGCACATTGAAGCGGCAGACTTTCTGCGTCAGGTCAATCATGTGCTGTTTACCTACTACCCAGGGGTGCTGTCGATCGCAGAAGAGTCGACCGCCTGGCCCATGGTTTCCTGGCCTACCTACGTAGGTGGCCTGGGGTTCAACCTCAAGTGGAACATGGGCTGGATGCACGACATGCTGGATTACTTCAACATGGATCCGTGGTTCCGGCAGTTTCACCAGAACAACGTCACCTTCAGCATTTGGTACGCTTTTACCGAAAACTTTATGCTGGCGCTGTCCCACGACGAGGTGGTGCACGGCAAGAGCAACATGTTGGGCAAAATGCCGGGCGACGAGTGGCAAAAGTTTGCCAACCTGCGCTGCCTCTACACCTACATGTTCATGCATCCGGGCAAGAAAACCCTGTTCATGAGCATGGAGTTTGGCCAGTGGAGCGAGTGGAACGTGTGGGGCGACCTGGAGTGGCACCTGCTGCAGCACCAGCCCCACGCTAGCCTCAAGCACTTTATGGGCAAGCTCAACGAGTTCTATCGCAGCGAACCGGCCCTGTATTCTCAAGACTTTGACCAGGCGGGCTTTGAGTGGATTGACTGCAGCGACAACCGCCACAGTGTGGTGTCGTTCATTCGCCGCGACAAAGATAGCGACGATTTTGTGGTGGTGGTGTGCAACTTTACGCCCCAGCCCCACAGTCACTACCGCGTAGGCGTGCCTGAGCAGGGTTACTACAAGGAGCTGTTCAACAGCGATGCCCGCGACTTTGGCGGCAGCAACATGGGCAACCTGGGCGGCAAATGGTCTGAGGACTGGGCTTTTCACAATCGGCCATACTCGCTCGATCTGACCCTGCCGCCCCTAGGGGTGATCGTGCTGAAGTGCGATCGCAAAGAGGCCTCAAACGCCCTGCCAGCGGAGTAGCTGCAGCAACTCAGACCAGGGTCAGACAACTTTGTTTGACCCTGGCTTTGGCTATAGCTGGCGTTCACCTCCACTCCATATAGCGAACGGATTGGCAACCCGCCTGCGTAGGCGATACACCTCTACCACTCACGCACACTTGCTGGAGTCGCTCTTGTATAATCTAGCTATTTTTGATAATCTACTACAGACCGATCAGTCTTTTTTGGCATGTCTAAGGCTCAGGACACCAAAGCAAGGATTGTTGAGCAGGCAGCGGCCCTGTTTAACCAGCAGGGGTATGCTGGGTCGTCCATGTCTGACCTGATGCGAGTCACGGGTTTACAGAAGGGGGGTATCTACAACCACTTTCGCAGCAAAGATGAGCTAGCTTTAGAGGCTTTTGACTTCGCGGTTCAGCGCATTCAGGGGCGCTTCAGGGGCGCTCTGAAGGGGAAACGCCACGCTGTAGAGCGGCTAATGGCCATTCTCAGCGTCTATGATCGGTTTTTGGCGGACCCACCCGTCCAGGGCGGTTGCCCACTGCTGAACACAGCGGTAGAAAGCGACGATGCCCACCCTGCGCTGCGGGAAAAGACACAGTTGGCCATAGATGCCTGGCGATCGCTGATTGAGCGCATTATCAACAAAGGTATTGCCCGCGGCGAACTGATGTCTACCACCAACAGTCAGGACGTCGCTACCCTTTTGATTGCCACCCTGGAGGGGGGCATCATGCTTAGCAAGCTCTACGATGACCCCGCCCATCTAGCTCGGGTTCTCAACCACCTCAGAAGCTATGTGCAGCAGCTAGCGGCACCCGGCTAATTTTTTTGCCCTAAAAAAGACCGATCGGTCTTTTTTCTTTTCACTCTGGAACCCTTACTATGCTGAAGTTGTACTACGCCCGACCGTCAATTTATGCTCGCCCAGTGTGGCTGGCGCTGCTGGAGAAACAGCTACCCTTTGAACTTGTGCCGGTCAATTTGGGCGGCCAGCAGTTTGAGCCCGATTTTTTGGCGGTGAACCCATTTGGCCACGTGCCGGTCTTGATGGATGGTGATCTTCGCGTGATTGAGTCGCTGGCCATTTTGGACTATCTGGAGGCTCGCTATCCTCAACCGGCCCTATTGCCTGGTGAGGCAACTGCTCTGGCCAGAGTGCGCATGGTGCAGCAGGTGGCGCTGAATGAACTGCTGCCCGCGCTCTTTAAGCTGCTGATTCAGGATGAACGGCTCAAGGAGCCATCGGTGGAGGTAGAGTATGCTCAGCTACGGGCAGCAACCAGCCTAAGCTTTTTAGAAAGTTTGCTGGGTGAGCGTCACTATTTTGCGGGAAACCAGCTCACGCTAGCAGAAATTGTGGCAGGAACCATGGTGCACCGAATGCCCGACCTGGGAGTTTCGCTGGACCGTTATCCAGGCTTGCAGCGTTGGTCTGCTCGGTTGTTGGCCCGCCCCACCTGGCAGCAGATCGAGTTGAGTGGCGAGGAATGGAGCATTTTTAGACGCCGGATGCGAGTGATACCCAAACTTTGGCAGCGCCGTCGCCGCCAGCGCGTGACAGCGCTGATGCAACAGCAATCTCTGACGTAATCGGTTAAGGCAGGCTCACCGATGGGCACAACACCTTACGACTGGCTAGACAACTCGTTAGTTGCTCTGCACCGCGCTCACCGCTACCGTGAGGTGCAGACCATTGACGGCATGGCAGGGGCTGTAGTGCAGCGTCAGGGGCAAACCCTGGTCAATTTTGCCAGCAATGACTACCTGGGGCTGGCGAGCGATCCCAGACTGGCCGAGGCGGCGATCGCGGCTATCCACACCTACGGCACCGGCAGCACCGGCTCGCGCCTGCTCAGCGGCCACCGCGAGCTGCACAGGCAGCTAGAGCGGGCGATCGCGGCCCTCAAGGGCACCGATGATGCGATTGTGTTTAGCTCGGGGTATTTGGCCAACCTGGGCGCAATCGCGGCCCTGGTCGGCACTCCAGACCTGATTCTCAGCGATGAGTACAACCACTCCAGCCTCAAAGCTGGGGCCAAAGTCAGCGGAGCTACGACTCTAGACTATCGCCACAGCGATGTGGCTCATCTGAGCGAGATGCTGGAGGTTCACCGCGATCGCCACCGCCGCTGCCTGATTACCACCGACAGCGTTTTCAGCATGGATGGCGACTTGTGCCCATTGCCCACGATTCTTGAGATGGCGGACACCTACAACGCTATGGTGCTGGTGGATGAGGCCCACGGCACAGGCGTCTTTGGTTCCCAGGGCTCTGGTGCCGTAGAACATCTTGGTTGTACTGGTCGACCTCTAATTACGATCGGCACTTTGAGCAAAGCCTTAGGCAGTCTGGGTGGTTATGTAGCCGGGTCTCAGCCCCTGATCGAATTTTTGCGCAACCGTGCCCCCAGCTGGATTTACACTACGGGGCTATCGCCCGCCGATACGGCAGCGGCCCTGGCGGCGGTACAGATTGTGCAGAGCGAACCCCAGCGCCGCACCGCGCTCTGGAGCAATGTTAGACAGGTAATGGCACAGCTAGACTCAATATCCACTCAAGCAGAGGCACAACACCCCATACGGCGACTGCCCTCAGAGTCTCCCATCATTTGTTTAGAGATGCCTTCGGCAGCGGCCGCTGTAGCCGCCAGTGAGCAGCTGCAGCAGATGGGGCTCTGGGTAGCGGCGGTGCGACCGCCCACAGTGCCGACCAGTCGCCTGCGCATTACTCTCATGGCTACTCATCAGCAGACCCACTTAGATCAGCTACTGGTGGGGCTACAGGGGTTACTGTGACAGAGTACCGAGAAAAGCAGTGCCAGGTTGAGTCACGGGCGATCGCCCGTTGGTGAGTACCCTGGCTCAGGCTATATAGGCAGAACCAATGGCTGCTCGGGGTTGCTGCACCTGTTGCAAAGCCAGACGAGTCCAGAGAGAGTCAACCTGCGCCGCCACTTCCTTATGCTCAAGGGTGTAGGGCAACTCTGGTAGAGCCGCCAGATCAAGGCCACAGGGCTGGCCAAGGGCTTTGACAATCCAGGGCAGGGCAGCGGATAGCTCTGTAGATAATAAGGTTAGGTAAAACTGGCAACTCCAGTTGTAGCGGCGGCGACCCCGCTCCGAGCTAGCGCCCATAGCAAGCTCTGCCCCTAAATTGACTCCAATTCGAAGGATAGTTGGGCGATCGGGCAGCAGCACATCGGGGGCAGAGTGAGCGTACATGCACAAGTAGTTCGAGCGGCCCTGATCGTCTGTCCAAGACACCCGTGGCAGGGTACTGGAGTAAGATTTTTCCCTAGAAATATTGATATTAGAGATGCTAGCAGAAGCATCTAGAGCATCGGCAAATGAGCGGTAAAACTGCGCACGCAGCTTTGAAACCTGCTGTGCTGACTCAGGTAGCATAAGCCGGTTTCCTATACGAGCAATATTTTAGAGACCTAATTGAGCCGGTGGCCGTAAAAGCCAGCTCGGCTCGCTAACTAGCGCTTCGAACCCCAGCGGCGCTGCTTTTGGCGAGCGATGGTTTTGCGCTTGCGCTTTTCAATCGGGGTTTCAAAGTGGCGATTTTTTCGCATATCTGAAAAAATTCCTGCTCGAGCCACTTTGCGCTTAAATCGCCTCAAGGCTGATTCAATGTTTTCGTCTTCTCCCAATACAACCTGGGCCATTAATTACTCCTGAGAAACTTCGCTAACGCTAGCTCAAACCTGTTGTCGACAGCGTCAGACTAAAACGGCTGGATATCGCGCTGCGATACCCAGCTGACAAACATAGATGCCGTGTAACTAGCACAGTGGGCTGCCGCCAAAACCCTGACCAAGTCAGGAAACCTAGCGGCGGTTGTTTCAACCCCCCCCCCCCCCCCCCCGCCACCGCCACCGCCGCCACCCCGCGATTCACGAGGGCGAGCCTTGTTGACCTTGAGGTCACGGCCCATCCATTCGGCCCCGTCGAGGGCTTCAATGGCGGCATCTTCGTCGGCTTCACTTTCCATTTCTACAAAGGCAAAGCCGCGGGGACGACCGGTTTCGCGGTCGGTGGGCATGCTCACCCGGCTAACGGCACCATATTCAGCAAAGACCTCAGTGAGCTGGTCTTGGGTGGCGCTAAAGGCCAGGTTGCCTACGTAAATCGACATGGACACATCTCCAAGTAGAGAGAAAAAGTAGAAAGTTATAAGGAGATGTACTCAACTAAGGACGATGCCAAGCCGGTAATGCTACTAACAACTTGCTTGTCACACGATAGCACAGCCTACCTGATGACCATTGTCGGGCGTCGGCGTAGCCGCTCCGAGGAGCAGCGCAGCGCTGCTGATCAAAACTGCCTAATCCTCTGGTAACACCCACTTGGGCGGTTGCGAAGCCCGCTCCATCATTTTGCGTCGCACCGCCTCATCCGCCATTTCGAGCATTTTGTCGAGGGAGGTGTCAGCAATAAATTTGGAAGCTTCGGCGGTGTACTTCAAGTTAGGACAGTCGTTCCCCAGCACACAGCCGTCTTTGCAATCTACTGCACAGTTAACCGCCATTGTTTCTGTTTAACCCCATAGTTCAGCGTTAGGGCACCTATTTATGAACAGCCCTTAACAATTGTAACAACCCCAACCCTGTCCTTAGACCCTTTCTTTGGGGAGGAAATTTCGCCCTGAAACCATGCCAAGTTCGGAGTAGAGTTGTCGCAGAATGGTTTGACAGGTTATTTAGCCCCGGCTGTCTCAAACGTTCCTAGGCCGTATTCGTCGACAGCGTTCGTTGTATAGAGCAGTCCTACGGACTACCGGAGTCCACTTATGAGTTCACCCCCTGAGGTAACGCCCCGCTGGCCTCTGTGGCTGCTAGGTAGCACGCTGCTGCTGCTGTTGGTTCTGGCTGGCCTCTACTGGATAGACCCTGGCTTACTCAACCTGCTGCCTCCAGCCCCGGCATAGCTCTTTGAGCTGGCCGGTGGTCTATTTACACACGAGTTGGGCCATACAAGTGTTGAGCCGTATCGCACCTTTCGCAAGTTAGGGGCGGGGTGGCCCTCTAGTGGGTCGTATAGGGGTTTTTCCGGTAGCATCAGGGCAAGCAATGGAAGTTTGCCGCTAGAGACTATGGCTATTCGTCGTTTTTTCCTGGTTTTTGGGGCTTCACTGTGGTTAACTGTGGGTGCCGAAGCCCTGGGGCCTGCGGCTAGGGCAGATCTTGCTCCCGAGCTGATGTTGCAGGAGCTGAACACCTCATTGGTGGCCCAGAGCATGCCCAGGCGGCTGCTGAGGGCTCCCGTAAGGCTTGTGACCAGGATTTCTCCAGGTCTGCTGCTGGCCAGCCTGAGCCTGGCGGGCGGGGCGTTTATTGCCCTGATCTGGCTGCACCTGTACCAGCAGCAGCGGCGCTGGCAGCGAGTCGAGCTGGCCCGCCAGGAGGTGAAGTCGTTTCGCGAGCGCCCGGCGGTCAAAAATGTGCTGGATATTCTCGACTACGAAGAATACCGAACGTTTTACATTAACCATCCCAAAGACGGCCGTTTGATTGACTTTGAGGCGACTGACTATCGGCTCAGGCGGGCGCTGCGATCGCACGACCAGATGGTTAAAATGCGCTGCGGCCTTGATGAAATCAAGCGGCTGGCCAGACAAAACGCCGCCATAGCCCCTAAAACCCTGGAGCTTGTGCAGCAGTACGACAACGAAGAATTCATCATTGAAACGACGCTGCGCGACTGGTTTGACTCATTTTTGGGCGGGCTGGAATACTTCGAGATCCTGATCGAGTCGGGCCTGGTAAAGACCGAGGAGATCAAGCCCTTTATTATTTATTGGATTAATTTGATTGGCGATCGCCGCTACCGCCGCAAGGGCGGCTCAGGGTTCTACGACAAGCTGTTTCACTACATTCACTGGGCGGGCTACGGG
>PYER01000177.1 GCA_003017855.1 filamentous cyanobacterium CCT1 | reverse complement strand
GTGGGTAGGTGGGTGGGTTGATTAGAGGGCTGCCGCACTATTTTTTCTAACGTTTTTGCCCTCTTCATCCTAACGAGCTAGGGGGATTAGAGCTAACTCATCCACCCATCCACCCCTAACCCATCTACCCTTTACTCACTTTCATCCCGCCCGCCGTCATCCCCATCAATCGGCTCGCCGTTGTCGTCTTCGCTGTAGTTGTTGTCCTCGTCCTCAGGAGCCTGACTGCCGCCGCCCACCGCAACGAGGTCAATCTGCTGGCGGTAGTAGTCAACGCTCTTGACCTGTACGTCAACTTTGTCGCCCAGGCGGTACTGCTGGCGGTTTTTGCGGCCCACCAGCTTTTGCTGGCGGGCGCGGTACTCGTACCAGTCGTCTTTGAGCGAGCTGACGTGGACGAGACCTTCCACCAGCAGCTCTTCGATTTCGACAAAGAAGCCGTAGGACTGCACGCCGGTAATCAGGCCGTGGAAGACTTCGCCGGTATGCGATCGCATAAACTCGGCCTTCTTTAACCCCTCCAGGTCAGATTCGGCTTCCTGGGCTAGCCGCTCGCGCTCGGTCAGGTGAATGGCGATGCGGGGCAGATCGTCTTCTAGCTCGTGCTGAATATCGGGGGGCAGCACGTTCCAGTTGACCTGGCCGTGACAAGAGCTGTGGCGCAGGTTGGCCGGATCTTTGGAGCGGGTGGAGCGGCGATCGCGGCCCGACTCAAACACCGCGTGCAGAATGCGGTGCACCAGTAAATCCGCGTAGCGCCGCGACGGCGAGGTGAAGTGGGTATAGCCATCGGTGAGGGCGAGCCCAAAGTGCAGGTCGGCGTGGGTGCTGTAGAAGGCGGGCTGGATGGTCTCCAGCAGCAGGTAGGTGAGAATTTTTTCGGCCTCAGAGGCGGCAAACTGCTCCACAAACCGCTGGTAGTCCTTGGGCTGAGGCGCAGCCTCATCGCCGAGGGTGAGCTGAATCTCCATGTTTTCGGCCAGCTTGACCAGCTCCTGCACGTCGCTGGCGTCGGGGGCACGGTGCAGCCGGTAGATGGCGGGCACCCCTAGGGCCTTGAGCTGCTGGGCAATTAGCTGGTTGGCCAGCAGCATGCACTCGGTCACAATCTGCCGGGAGGGCAAGCTAGTTGCAGTTACCATTACCCCCAGCAGCCCCTCGTCGTCATACTGGAACTTGGGCGATCGGTAGTGAGCCAGGGGCTCCCCCGCGTCGGCAGGGAAGTCGTACTCGGGCAAATTCAGCTCAAAGGAACCGCGATGCAGCCGCTGCCGCTTGATCGCCTGGCTCAGGTAGAGCAGGTTGTCCATCAGGTCGTAGACGGGCTCCAGGGCCTTCAGGGCCTTGGGCTTAATGCCGAGGCTCTGAATTAGCTCTGAGTTATCGCGCTCCAGCACCGCCTGGGCTTCCTGGTAGGAAATTTGGTGGTCTACGGCTACTACAGTAGGTTGCACCTCGTACTCCAGCACGGCCCCGGTGTCGTCAAGGGTGACCAGCACGGAGATGGCGAGGCGATCTTTGCCCGCCAGCAGCGACCCCAGGGGGCCAGACAGGGGCGGCGGCAGCATCGGGATCACCTCGTCGCCAAGGTAGACCGAGGTGCCGCGTTTGCAGGCCTCGTGGTCAATCACCGAGTGGGCCGGCACGTAGTGCGAAATGTCGGCGATGTGAATGCCCAGCCGCCACTGCCCCGATTTGGTGCGCTCCAGGCTGAGAGCATCGTCGATCACCTGGGCGTTAGGGCCGTCGATCGCCACCGTGAGCGCCGCGCGCAGGTCAACGCGATCTTTAGTATCGGCCTTGCGCACGCGGGTGGGCAGATCCTGGGCCGCGTTCAGCACCGCATCGGAGAAGGTGCGGGGCAGGTCGTGCTTGCAGTAGACAATGTCAATGTCAGCGGCGGCTTCGGCATCGCTGCCCAGAATTTGGGCCACCCGGCCCTGGGGCGGGTGCTGCCCCAAGGGATAGCGAACGATTTCGACGTGGGCCAGCTGATCGACAGCCTCGGCCAGATCGCCCCCGTTGGCTACCAGAGACAGCTCAAACAGCAGGCGATCGTCGAGGGGTACTGCCCGGTACTCGTCCTCCTCCTGCTTAACCCTGGCCAGCACCGAGGCGTTGGCTCGCTCTAGAATGAGCTGCACTTCGCCCTCGGGGCTGCGGCGGCGGCTGCCCTCTTTAGTCACCTTGACCAGCACGCGATCGCCGTTCCAGGCCGTATTCAGCTGGCTCTCGCGCACGTAGATATCGTCGGCCCCCTCCTCGTCTTGAATGGCAAAGCAGAAGCCCTTGCTGGAGCAGCGCAGCTTGCCCTCAATCACGTCTTCGCCCAGGTTGCGGCGGTACTTGCCCCGCTCCTTGACCAGCACCCCCAGGCGCTCCAGGGCATCGACCGCAATTTGCAGGTCGCGCTGGCTGGCGTCGTCGTTACAGTGCAGCTTTTTCTCTAACCCTTTGAGGGTGTGGGTCTTGTCTTTGGCGAAGCTGGCCAGTAGGGCCGCGATCGAGAGTTCCATGTAGCGACTGATTCCTAAAACTATTCATGACTGGGTGCCCTGGGCAGGGTCAGGACATCAACCCGGTTTAGAGCGAAAGGGAACCTTCAGCACGCACCTGTGGTAACGAGGTAGCACCGAAGCCGAGGTTGATGCTGGGACTGAAACCGGCCTCGATTCGTTGGTTTAAAACCAGGTTTCAGATTCTAAAGCCCTGGCCTTTGCCTCCAGCCCTGGCCGAGAAAACCGCCGACCGGAACCGCCAACGCTCAAGTGTAACCGCTACCGCCGCAGATGAATCCGACTATTGGCAACCACAACCCCAAGCCAGACCCGCAGCGAGAACCAGCCCCGTTAACGACGGGGAATAGGCTACCCATACAGTTTCTCAGGAAATGGACCGCTGTCAAATCTTTTTGTCAATGTCAAGCAACGTTTTGTAAAGAGAAGCCCGGTTCAGGGCGCTGGTACGAGATTCTGAGCCCCTCTCAAAACTTGATACCCTGCCCCAATCCATCACGTGCGCTCGCCCGTGACGATGTAGGCGACCCGCTTGCCGATATTGGTGGCATGGTCGGCGATCCGCTCCATGTAGCGAATCGCCAGCACCAGCAGCATCGTGGGCTCGACCGAACCCACCAGGTTGGTCTGGTGGGCCAGCAGGGCGTAGAGTTCGTCGTAATCGCTGTCGATCGCGTCGTCTTTTTGCTTAATCTCCAGGCCGCTTTCGGCGTCGAGGTCAGACAGGGCCAGCAGGCACATGGCCACCATCGACCGACAGCGATCGAGCATGGTCTGCACGCGACCCATCAGGGGGTGCACCGGGTAGGGAAAGAGCTTGATTGCCACCTCGCCCAGGTCTTCGGCGTAGTCGCCAATCCGCTCCAGGTCGCGCACCAGCTGCATAAACGCCCCAATTCGCCGCAGGTCTTCGGCCTCGGGCTGGGCCTGCAGCGTAAACAGGTGCATGCAGTCCACCTCGATCTGGCGGTAGAACTGGTCGATCTGCTTGTCGTGGCGGTGCAGGCGCTGGGCGGCATCCAGGTTGCGATCGCACAGCGCCTCCCGCGCCAGCACGCAGGAGTTCTCAACCAGGGCTCCCATGCGCAGCAGGTCGCGCTGCACTCGCAGCAGCTGCCGCTCAAAGTTACCACGCACGGGTTGGGGGGTATCCATATCCAAATCAAGCATCGCTAGCACACCGAGACGATCGAAATAGCAGTGGCCGTAGCCCCTCAGCCTAGCAGGCCGTCAGGGCTCATCCCCAAAACTAGAAACGTCAACCCTGCCCAGCCGAGTTCCCATTAAGCTCTGTAACAGTTAGGCCCGCCCGCCTCGCGAAAGCTCCCGTCTTAGTTAACAATCGGTCTAGACCCAGCGTCTTTCTAAGCGTTATTCACTCAGCGTTGAGGAGTATTTTTTATGCCCCTTTCAGACACTCAGATTTTTATTGCCCTGGCCGTAGCTTTATTGCCTGGTATTCTGGCACTTCGCCTGTCTACTGAGCTTTATAAGTAGGTTAAATTGGGGTGCATTTTAGTACTCCATCGCCATAACTCACCATAACAAAAGGCTCCGGTGTCATGTCGCCGGAGCCTTTTGTTATGAAAGGTTGACAATAACCGTCGGCAGGGACGCCCTACAGGCTCATGGCAGGCTCATTTTTGACCGGCCCCAGCGCCCCTGAGTAAATCAGCCCCCGCCGAGTATCGAGGGTGAGAATGCTGCCGTCGCGGATGATTTCGGTGGCGTTTTTGACGCCGACAATAACAGGCACCCCCAGCCGCAGACCAATCACCGCCGCGTGGCTGGTGGGGCTGTCCTCCTCGGTGACAATGCCCCCGGCCCGGCGAATGACCTCAACAAAATCGGCGCTAGTGTGGGGTACCACCAAAATTTCACCGTCGTTAAAGTCGTTGACGTCTAAGCTGTTGCGGGCCACTCGCGCCCGTCCACTCACCGAGGCTTCACCAATGCCAACGCCACGCCCGACAACGGCGGTGACAACATCCACCTTGATCAAGTCGGTGGAGCCTGACACGCCCTGCAGGGTTCCCGCGGTCAGCACCACCAGGTCGCCGTCGTTGAGCAGGTGCTTTTCTTGAGCGACGCTCATAGCCGCCTGAAAGGTCTGAGTGCTGGAGGGCAGATCGAGCACCAGCAGCGGCCGCACCCCCCACACCAGCTGCAGCTGGCGGGCCACATGCACGTGGGGCGTGACCGCTAAAATTGGTGTCTCGGGGCGGTACTTCGATACGTTGCGGGCGGTGGCCCCCGATTTGGTCAGCGTCATCACGGCCGCTGCATTGAGCTGAGCGGCAATGCGGCCCACGGCCTGGCTAATGGCGTTGGGAATCGAGCGGGCACCGCTGCCGATAACCTTGCGATCGCCCAGCGTTAGCCCCTCCTGCTCAGTGGATACCGCTACCTTCGCCATTGTCGCCACGGCCTCCACCGGAAACTTGCCCACGGCGGTCTCGTTAGAGAGCATCACCGCATCGGTACCGTCGAGAATGGCATTGGCAATGTCAGAGACCTCAGCTCGGGTCGGGCGGGGGTTAGACACCATGCTGTCAAGCATCTGGGTGGCGGTAATCACCGGAATGCCCAGGGCGTTAGACATGGCAATCAGCCGCTTTTGCAGAATCGGCACTTCCTCGGCGGGCAGCTCTACCCCCAGGTCGCCCCGGGCCACCATCACCCCGTCGGAGAGCGACAAAATCGCCTCCATCTGCTCGATCGCCTCGTGCTTTTCGATCTTGACGATTACTGGCACGTTCTTACCGGCGGCGCTAATAATCTCTTTGATTTCCAGCACGTCCTGGGGGTTGCGCACAAAACTGAGCGCCACCCAGTCAACCCCCTGGTTAAGGCCAAACAGCAGGTCTTCGCGGTCTTTGTCGGTGAGCGCCTTGACCGAGAGATACACCCCCGGAAAGTTGACCCCCTTGTTGTTGGAGAGAACGCCGCCCACGACCACGCGGCAGTGCAGCTCCTGGGCCTCTAGATCGACTGCTTCCACCTGCATCTCGACCTTACCGTCATCCAGCAGAATGGTGGCCCCGGCGGGCACCTCCAGGGCCAGCTTGTCGTAGGTGACGCAGGCGCGCTCCTGGTTGCCCACAATGATCTCGCTGGTCAGCACAAAGGGGTCGCCCTTAGCCAGCACGATCGAGCCGTGCTCAAACTTGCCCAGCCGAATTTTGGGCCCCTGCAGGTCTTGAAGAATTCCCACAGGCTGGTTGAGCTCAAAGGAAATTTGGCGAATTAGGCGAATGCTGCGCTGGTGGTCGTCGTGGCTGCCGTGGGAAAAGTTGAGCCGCAGTGTGGTGGCCCCAGCTTCGATCAGCGCCCGGAGTACATCGGCATCTTGGGTGGCAGGGCCGATGGTGGCAACAATTTTGGTGCGGCGAACAGCGTTGCGCAGGGGCATAAACGACCTCTACTGAGAATAAAACGCTACCCTACAGGGTTCTTGCTCAGGCCCGCAGGTTAGTAGCTATAAAGCACAGGGATAGTAGCACGAATGCCGAGGGGCTTTACGCCTAACCCCAAAACCAGCAGGAATTTCAGCGTTTTCATGGAAGATAAACCGCCTGCCTTGACCTGGAGCGACCAGTGTCGGCTATCGCCCTCAGCAAGCGTGGTGGAACCCTCAGCCTTTATCGACGTCACAAAACTTTATTGTTTATGCGTCGTAACGTATACTACCGAAAACACTGGTGTAGGAGCGATGCAACATGTCGGCGGCAGCTGAGCCCCTGACGATTCGAAAAACGGTACCCCCTGAGTTACTCAAAACTGAGGGTGGGCTAAGCCTCAACAGTCTCATGTTTATAGCCTCCGTTGGGCTCATGAGTCTGTCTACGGTGGGCTATTTTTGCTGGCACTGGATCAACTGGTGCGTATTTTTGATGAATGTTCTATCTCTGCATTTGGCAGGGACAGTAATTCACGATGCCAGTCACAACTCGGCCCACCGCAATCGGGCGGTCAACGCCCTGCTGGGTCACGGTAGCGCCCTGATTTTGGGGTTTTCGTTTCCGGTATTTACGCGGGTGCACCTGCAGCACCACGCCCACGTCAACGATCCTGAAAACGACCCTGACCACTTTGTCTCGACCGGCGGCCCCCTGTGGCTGATTGCAGCCCGCTTTTTCTACCACGAAATCTATTTCTTTAAGCGACGGCTGTGGCGAAACTGGGAGCTGCTGGAGTGGTTCTTAGGCCGCTTTGCGGTGGGTCTGCTGGTGTTTATGGCCTATCGGTTCGACTTTTTGGGCTATCTCTTCAACTACTGGTTTTCGCCTGCCCTGGTCGTGGGCATTGCCCTGGGTCTATTTTTTGACTACCTGCCCCATCGGCCGTTTGAGGAGCGCGATCGCTGGAAAAATGCTCGCGTTTACCCCAGCCCCATTCTCAATCTGCTGATCATGGGCCAGAACTATCACCTGGTGCACCACCTGTGGCCCTCGGTGCCCTGGTACAAGTACAAACCCACCTACGAAGTCATGCGACCCCTGCTCGATGAGAAGGGGTCACCCCAGTCCCTGGGGCTGCTGCAGATGAAAGATTTCTTTGGCTTTCTCTACGACCTGTTCTTAGGCATTCGCCTGAAGCGGCATTGATCCCTGTAGGGGCTAGGGGCACAGCGTGCTGTATCCTACCGCCCCTACCAAATTTTTTAGCCTGTCACCACCAGATCGGGGCGTAGGTCGCGGGCTCCGCGCAGGTAGACGTGGTGCACCTTGCCGTGGAGCACAGGCAGCTGTACGTGCATGAGAATGCGGATGCAGCAGGGCAGGCTGCCCTCAACGTGCATGTGCTGCACGTCGAGCAGCGCCACGTTGTCCCACTGGGGGCGCTGACGGGCTATCGCGGCTGGGAAAACGGCATCCAGGTCACGGGTAACCGAAAAGGTAGCGCTGATGATGTAGCTGGGGTCGAGGCGGTTGCGCTCTTCCAGGGCGTCTACCAGCTCTGTTACCGCCTCCCGAATGGCCCCCTCGGTATTTTCTGGTACCGTCACTGCTCCTCGAATTGCCCACACTCGCCAGTCCACGCTGCAACCTCCAAAGGTCATTCTTCAAGGCCCCAGGAGCACCGTCGTGGGCAACTGGGGAAAAGAATTGACTGCATTTTACCGCTTAATCCTACCAGCCCCCCGATCTGACCTACGCCCTAGAGGACAATACAACACGCCTCCAAAAGGCAGTGCAACCCTCTCTCTAGGGGCGATACAACCACAGGGGAATGCCGCTGGTGGAGCGCTCAAACTCCAGCCATTCCAGGGTGGCACTGAGGGCGGGCACGGCCAGTTGGGGGTAGGGCAGGCTGGAGGCCCCAGGCAGAATGAGGCTGCTGTTGCCGGGCACCAGCCGCTTCAGCAGCGGTTTTTTCTCGTCAAAGGTGATGCACTCGGCTTTCTCGGGGTCGAGCCCGACCAGTTCGGCGGCCCAGCGGCGGGCCTCGTCTTCGCTGCCCAGGCGGTCTACCACGCCCAGCTGGAGCGCCTGTTCGCCGGTAAAAATGCGGCCGTCGGCAAAGCCGCGCACGGTGTCTTCGCTGAGGCGGCGGGCCTCGGCCACGGTTTTGACAAACTGCCCATAGCTGACGTCAATCAGCTCTTGCAGAATGCCCTTTTCGGGGTCGGTCAGCTCGCGATCGAAGGCCAGAATATCTTTGTAGGGGCCAGACTTGATCACCTTAAACGACACCCCGACGCGATCGAGCAGGCGCTCCAGGTTGTTGCCCCGCAAGATTACGCCAATGCTGCCCGTAATGGTGCCGGGGTTGGCCATGATATGGTCTGCCCCCATACCGATATAAACGCCGCCCGAGGCCGAGATATTGCCGAAGCTGGCCACGATTTTGAGCTTGTCTTTGAGCCGCTGCAGGGCGGTATAAATTTCCTGGGAGTCGCCAACGGTGCCACCCGGGCTGTCGATACGCAGCAGCAGGGCCGGAAAGCGCTTTTCCTCAATTTCTTTGAGGGCTTCGAGCACGCGCTTGCGGGTGGCGGCGGCAATCACGCCAGTGACCTCAATGCGGGCAATGGACTTGCGAAAACGGAGCGGAAACGGCCAGACCATAGGGGATAAACAAGCCTAAAGGAAGTTGAAGGTAGACGGTAGCCGAACAGCCCTTGAGAACTGAGGCTAGCTTTCAATTGTAGCCAAAACCACACTGGGCCGAGTTAGCGCCGTGTAGCGTCTAAACGGGGTCGTGCCCTCACTAGCAGCACCTGATCCAGAACTGCGTTAACATTCCTTAAAGAAAGCTTTGGCTGCCGCGATGGCCTTCGGGTCAGTGCTTTGGGCCAGTTCTCAACGACCTCCTCCCCCTTTCCCTATGGATTCAGCCGCCCCTCCCTCAGCCGCCGCCCGTAACCCCATTGTGCTAATTGCCCCTTTTTTCCTGTGGGGTACCGCTATGGTGGCGATGAAGGGGGCCATGCCCCACACCACTCCGTTCTTTATGGCTGGTGTGCGGCTGGTGCCTGCTGGGGTCGTGGTGCTACTGGCCAGTTTACTCCTGCGGCGACCTCAGGCCATCAGCCGTCGGGGCTGGCTGTGGATAGCGCTCTTTGCCCTGGTCGATGGCAGTCTTTTTCAAGGCTTTTTGGCAGCGGGCTTGCAGCGCACCGGGGCTGGACTTGGCTCGGTGATGATCGACTCTCAACCCCTGGCGGTGGCGGTGATGGCGCGGGGGCTATTTGGCGAACATATCGGTGCCCTGGGCTGGATTGGGCTGCTGTGGGGCATTGCGGGCATTAGCCTGCTGGGCCTGCCCGACGAATGGATTTTTTCGCTCTTTCACGGCGACACCACCTGGCTGACCGGGGGTACCGCCCTCAACACCCTACTGCAGGGCGGCGAATGGCTAATGCTGCTGGCGGCGCTGTCGATGGCAACGGGCACTATTTTGATTCGCTACGTTTGTCGCCACGCTGACCCAGTGGTAGCTACCGGCTGGCACATGGTGCTGGGCGGTCTGCCGCTGTTTGGCCTATCCGCCCTGGGAGAGGTGCAGCCCTGGCAGGGCTTGACCGGGCTGGACTGGGGCGCGATCGCCTACTCGACCCTCTTTGGCAGCGCTCTAGCCTACGGCATTTTCTTCTTCCTGGCGGCCCAGGGCAACCTCACCAGCCTCAGCGCCCTCACCTTTTTGACCCCCGTGTTTGCCCTGCTATTTGGCAACCTGTTTTTGGCCGAAACCCTGAGTTCGCTTCAGTGGCTGGGGGTCAGCTTTACTCTAGTTAGTATTTATTTAATTAACCAGCGCGATGCCCTAACCCAGAAACTGCGGCATTGGCTTATGGCTTATGGAGCGACGGCTTCTTCGGTAGAACCAGATTAATGGGTGCGTGGGCGGGTAGGAGTGTGGGTGCGTGGGTGCGTAAGTGCGTGGAGTTAATCACCTACTCAAACAATCCCTTCCCGTTCTATCGCCGATCGCATCTACCTCCTACCCGCCTACCCATTCACCCGCCTACCCACCTACCCATCCACCCACCTACCCATCCACCCCCTACCTACCTCCTTCATATATCGCTCTGTCCTCAGCAGGGTAAGTTACCTTAGGGTCATCTTGCACTGGGTAACTGTTGCTGCCAGCTATGGGCCGTCATGAACATGAGAATGCTATTGCCAGGATGTAGGCTCAGCCCCAGCGGCAGTCGCGCGGTGGCTCTGGCCCTCAGTGCTGGTCTGTCGGCCTTTGGCGGGACTGACGGGCAGGCGGCCTGGTCGAGTTCCCATGCGGCTCAGGGGGTGGCTGCTCGCCAAATTGAGGTTGTGGCTCAGGCCCCAGAGCCTAACCCGGTGCTACTGCAGCCTGGGGCTGAGGGCGATGAGGTCATCATGCTGCAGCGGCAAATGCGGCTGCTGGGTCTTTATGAAGGGGCAGTGGACGGACGTTACGAGGAGGCGACTGAGGCAGCGATCGCGGCTTTTCAAACCAGCGCTGGGCTCCCTGCTACCGGCACCCTCGACCAGGTCACCTGGCAGCGCCTGAGCACGCCCCAGCTGCTGGCTAACGAGGCCCCAGAGGCAGCAGAGCGTCCGGTGCTGTTGCCCAATGCTGAGGCTGCCGCAGAACCCTCTTCAGAACCACCGCCCTCCCCAATCGCAGAAGGTGCCGTGGAACCGACTGAGGCACCAGAAACGGGGTCTCTAGAACCAGCTACCAACTCTTCGAGCCCTTTTAGGCGTCGTCTGGGCTGGCTGATGGTAGGCAGTCTGGCGCTGGCGGTTTGCTTAGGGGGCTGGCTGTGGTTAGGTAAAGGCAAAAGGCGTTCTAAGCCGAGCGGTTTGCCTACAGCGCCGCCCCAAGCTAATCTGCATTCAGCCAAAGACGCAATTGAGTATGGAGAGACACCCGCAGCCTCCCGGCTACAGCCTGAGACACCAGTCGCAACCGACTTACCCTTGGAGGCAACTACCCGCCTGAGCCGCGTCGATATTGTGGATTCTCTTGTGCAGGAGCTGGACAGTGCCGATAGCGCGGTGCGCCGCCACGCCATCTGGGAACTGGGACAAAGGGGCCATTCCGACGTTATTCAACCTTTGATAAACGGGCTTTTAGAGGCCGACTCGCAGGAAAAAAGCTTGATTTTGGCAGCTCTGGCCGAAATTAGTAGCCGCAGCCTCAAGCCTATGCACCGCGCCCTGGCCCTGGGACTGCAAGATCCCAGCCCCGAGGTGCGCAAAAACGCCATTCGTGACCTCAGCCGGGTTCACGATACAGTGGTGCAGCTCAGCCATATGCTCGTCCATGCAACCCAGGACCCCGATCCTGGGGTGCAAGAGACCGCCCAATGGGCGCTCAATCAGCTCAACCGCATTCCCGCTGCTTCTTACCCCAGCGAACCCACCGCTCTGGAGGCAGCCTGCGACGACGACCACCAAAGAGCAACTCCCGAGGGCCGTCGTATTCCTCCCTCTTGAGGGAAATTTTGGATTTTGGATAGTAAACTGAACTTGCCCTGAAAATAACCGAGGGCTGAGCGGAGTCGTTCGTGAAACTCCCGAAGGGAGAAAGCCCGTTCCCTAGCCCCTTTGGGGCGGCAAAGCCTACGACTCCGCTCAGGGAAAGGCTGTGAGCCTTTTCATCGTTTGGAGTGACGCGCCAGCGTCATGGGACGTTGCCCTGAAAATAGCCGAGGGCTGAGCGGAGTCGAAGCCCGTTCCCTGAGCGGAGTCGAAGGGAACGGCTGTGAGTCTTTTTATTGTTTGGAGTGACGCGCCAGCGTCATGAGACGTTGCTCTAAAAATAGCTATTTCCTAGCCCCTTTGGGGCGGCTTCACCAATGAATTCGCTCAGGGAGCGACAGTGGCTACTTTTATTGTTGAGGATGCCGCGCTAGCGGCATGGACAATTGGTATTGAGTAGAATCGCTAATCCAAAATCTCAAACACCGTCTCTTCCCGCCCTACCCACGCCTATGCCCGCTCCCCGTCGCCTGCTTTTCATCTCAACACCTGTGGGGCCGCTGGGGTCTGGGTTGGGAGGCGGTGTGGAGTTGACCCTGCTCAACCTGTGCCAGGGGTTGAGGGCACGGGGGCACCAGGTAACGGTGGTTGCTCCAGAGGGGTCTTGCCTAGCTGATGTGCCCGTGGTGGAAGTCTCGGGTCAGCTTCAGCCCACAGCTCACACTGAGGGGCGAAACGCTCTGGTTACTCTCCCGGCTGATAGTGTGCTGGGCAACCTGTGGCGCTACGCCCAGCAGCAGCAGGATCAGTTTGACTTGATTGTGAACCTGGCCTACGACTGGCTGCCGTTTTACCTGACTGGTTTTTTTGATGCGCCGGTGGCCCACTTTGTCACCATGGGGTCTCTCAGCGAGGCGATGGATGAGGCGATCGCGCAGGTGGCACGGCAGTTTCCGGGGCGGTTAGGAGCCTATACCCGCACCCAAGCTGAGACGTTTGAAGTGGGCGATGCCTTTGAAATTCTCAGCAGCGCGATCGCCCTAGAGCAGTACGATTTTTGTGCTACCCCCGGCGATGCCCTGGCCTGGCTGGGGCGTATTTCGCCTGAAAAAGGCCTTGAAGATGCGCTGGAGGCCGCTGCGATCGCCCAGGTACCGCTCAAAATTTTGGGCAAGCTAGAGGACGCCAACTACTGGCAGCAGCTCTGCGATCGCTTTCCCCATGCCGCGGACTACTATTTGGGCTTTTTGCCCACCCGTGAACTCCAGCAGGTGCTGCGCCAGTGCCGCGCCCTAGTGATGACGCCGCGCTGGGTTGAGGCCTTCGGCAATGTGGCGATCGAAGCGCTGGCCTGCGGCGTGCCGGTCATTGCCTACGCTCGCGGTGGCCCAGCGGAAATTGTGCAGCCGGGGGTGACGGGCTGGCTGGTAGAACCTGACTCGGTACCGGGGCTGGTGGAGGCGATCGCCCGCATTGACCAGTGCGATCGCCACGCCTGCCGCCGCCAGGCCGAAACCGATTACTCCCTTGAGGCTCTGGCCATCCGCTTTGAGCAGTGGTTTGAAGCCATTATCAGCCATTCATAACCCTACTGGGCCTGGGCCATGGGGCGCTGGCGCAGCTGCTCTAGACGGGCGAAGTCGTGGTGCAGCGCCTGGCGCAGCGATCGATTTTGGGGGTCCACCCGGCGGGCTTTTTTCAGGCAGGCTTCGGCCTTTTTAAGGTTGCCAACGTTAAGCAAGTCGTGGCCCCAGCGGTAGTAGGTAATCGCGTGCCACTGACGAATTTCTGGATCTTCGGGAAAGCGCTGCACCAGCCCTTCGACTAAAGCCACCGCTCGGGGAAAGCGCTGCCCTCGCAAGAACTCTCGCAGCTGCTTAAAGCTGCTCACCTTGAGCTGCTGATCGGCCTCGGAGCCTCCTGGGGTCGGGCTGACCGTCAGCTTAATCTCCTGCACCTTTGGCTGTGCGGGCGTCACCTGGGGAGCGACCTGGGTCGGCGCTGCCGGGGGTGTTGGGGTT
>PYER01000176.1 GCA_003017855.1 filamentous cyanobacterium CCT1 | reverse complement strand
ACCCTATACCCTGACCCCCCTCGACGAGCGACAAACCACCGCCCCCCTGACGCCAGCGGAAATGCTGCGCTAGACAAAAATGCATTCCGAATCGCGAATGCTGCCGTCGGGCATGATGGTCTGGCAAAACTTAGCGCCAGTCAGGTTGGCTTTGGTCAGCTTGGCCCCGGTCAAATTGGTGTAGCGCAGGTTGGCCCAGTAAAGGTTGGCGTGGGCCAGGTCGGCCTGGGTCAGGTTGGCCCCTTCTAGATTGGCGTGGCTGAAGTCGGTGCGCTCCAAACAACTGTTGCGCAGGTCAGCATTCACCAGCGTGGCGCGGTGACAGTGGGCCTTGCGCAAATCGGCCTCGCGCAGTACGGCATGGGCCAAAGAGGCCCCGCGCAGGTCGGCGTGGGCCAGGGTGATCTGATAGCCGTCAATGTGGGTGAGGTCGGCCTGGTGCAGGTTGGCCTTGGTCAAATTGGTGCGGCGCAGGTCAGCATCAGCCAGATGCACCGATGCCAGATCCATGCCCTGCAAATCTAGCCCGTGCAGGTCGCGGGCGCTCGCCTGATAGTAGCGATCGATCAGCTCTCTTAGGGTCGCTGGGGTCATTGCTGTGATGCCCTCATAGATAACGCTAAAAACAAAACGCTGAAGAAGAATTCCCCAAAAAATAAGGGGGTGGCCGTTACGCCTACCCCCATTGTCGCGCCGCGATCGCACTGGTGCGCCAAGCATTACAAGAATGCTACATTCTCAGGCCAGACTAAACCTGACCGACGCCCTTGCTGCGATCGTCAGTTGCTGTTGTCACCTTGCCGGTTTCATCGGTTTGGTTGATTTCGCGCAGCTCAGCCTCCCGCTGCGCTTTTTTGGCTTCCTCTTCTGCGCGCAGGTCGCCAGGTTCATTAATGTACATTTCGGGCTCAATGGGGTAGTTGTTGGCCAGACCTTCTTTGTCTACGGTTTGGCCCGCGCTGGTGTCGATCGCGTTGTCAGACTCGTCCCGCACCTGCTTGTAGTCTCCCCCCTCACGCTCTTTGCGGGCCGCAGTTTCGGCTGGAATGATATGGGGATCGTAATTGTCATTTTCGACTCTGGGGTTAGACATTGAAACCTCCACTGAGAGATAATTCGAGAGTTAATTCAGCAAGTCGAGCAGGCCAAATTTTTTTTCGCTTACTCGCCATCGCTAATGCAACCCTAGAGCGATACCCTGGCGATTTGTATCTACCTTGAGAGTGAGCCCTTTGCTATGACTTTAGACGGATGGACTGAGTTCTTGTTTTCTGACGAAGAAAGTAAAATTTTTCAATTATTCAAAAAGTAACGCCAAAGCCAGTAAGTTGACTTTTATTGTTAAAAGGGAATCGCTGTGATCCTAGAAGCTGCTGTTCTGACAATTAAGCCGGGTGCTCAAGCCGCCTTTGAAGCTGCTTTTGCCGAGGCATCTAAAATCATTACGGCTATGCCCGGATACAGTTCACACGAATTGCAGCGCTGTATTGAAACTCAGAATCAGTACCTGCTGCTGGTACGCTGGCAAGCCCTAACAGATCACACGGTTGGGTTTCGTCAGTCGCCCGAGTATCAAACCTGGCGATCGCTGCTGCACCATTTCTATGATCCGTTTCCCACCGTTGAGCACTACGAATTGGTCCTGAGCCATGAAAGACTTTCCCAAGCTTGAGACCCCACGCCTGTGGCTGCGTCAGGCAACCGCAGCCGATGCCGAAGCTATTTTCTCACTCTTCTCAGACCCTCAGGTAACGCAGTTTCACGACCTGGATACCTTCACGCATCTCGACCAAGCCAGAGCCGTCATTGAGCGCCGAAAAATGGGATTTAAGAGCGATCGCGGCATTCGCTGGGCGATCGCCCTCAAACCCCAAAATACGCCCATTGGTTCCTGCGGATTCACTTGGGATAGAGCATCAGATCAAGCTAATATTGGTTATGAACTGGCCAGTGAATTTTGGCGGCAAGGCATCATGACAGAAGCACTGACTGCCATCTTGAACTATGGCTTTGAGGTCAAAGATTTAGAGCGCGTGACGGCTGAAATCATGCTCGACAATATAGCCTCCAGACAATTGCTCAAAAAACTAGGGTTTCAGAGTCAGGGAGTAGTTAAAGAACGCGGTTTTTGGAAAGGAAAACATCACGATTTGGAACAGTTTGTATTGAATAAGCCATAGCCATAGCTAGGCACCCAAACGGCTGCTTCTAAAACCGCTCTACCTCTGGCAGGGTTGCTGCTGCTATACTGCGAGCCGCTTCACCGCAGGTTCGGGGGGTGGGCAATAGCTTGGTGGGGTTGGCCAACAGCTCCGGGTCAAAGGCCTGCCGCACCCAGCCCATCGTTTCCAGGTCGGTAGGCGAAAACATGTCGGGCATGTAGCAGCGTTTATCGGCCCCAATGCCGTGCTCACCCGAGATGCTGCCACCCACCCGCACGCACAGCTTGAGAATGTCGCCGCCCAGTTCTTCCACCTGCTCAAGCTGACCGGGAACCGCGTTGTTGTAGAGAATCAGCGGGTGCAGGTTGCCGTCGCCAGCGTGGAAAACATTGGCCACCCGGTAGCCATGCTGGTCGCCCAGCCGCTCGATTTCTGCCAGCACGTAGGGTAGCTGGGTGCGCGGAATCACGCCATCCTGCACGTAGTAGTCGGGGCTGAGCTTGCCCATGGCGGCAAAGGCGGCCTTGCGGCCCTTCCACAGCCGCAGCCGCTCCTCGGGGTCGGTGGCGACAGTCAAGGTGCGAGCCCCATTTTGGCGACACAGCTCGGCAATGCGATCGCCCGTTGCCGCCACCTCTGCCGGTAGCCCATCGATCTCGATCAGCAAAATCGCCGCTGCGTCACGGGGATAGCAGTTGGTGGCCACCACATCTTCCACGGCGTTGAGGCTAAAGTTGTCCATCATCTCCATACCCGCCGGAATAATGCCCGCGCTGGTAATCGCCGACACCGCTTCCCCCGCCGCCTCAACCGAGGTGAAATCGGCCAGCAGCACCTGAATAGACTGGGGGGCTTTGAGAATGCGCAGGGTAATTTCGGTGGCGATGCCCAGGGTGCCCTCAGAACCCACAAACAGGCCGCAGAGGTCGTAACCAGGGGTTTCGGCCACCTCACCGCCGATCTCAACAACCTCACCGTTGGGCAGCACCACTTTGAGACCCAGTACGTGGTTGGTGGTGACCCCGTACTTCAAACAGTGCACCCCGCCAGAATTTTCCGCCACGTTGCCGCCCACCGAGCACACCGACTGGCTGGAGGGGTCGGGGGCGTAGTAAAAGCCCGCGCCGCTGACCGCCTGGGTGACCCAGTTGTTGATCACCCCCGGCTGTACCGTCACCCGCTGGTTGTCCAGATCCACCGCGAGAATCTGGTTCATCGTAGCGGTGACAATCAGCACCGAGTCTGCGATCGGTAGCGCCCCGCCTGAGAGGCCCGTGCCCGCCCCCCGCGCCACAAAGGGCACCTGGAAGCGATCGCAGATTTTTACCGCCGCCACCACCTGCTCGGTAGTTTTGGGCAGCACTACCACCGCTGGCCGCTGGCGATAGCTGGTCAGCCCGTCGCACTCGTAGACGAGAATTTCTTCTTTGCGCCGCACCACTCGATCGCGCCCCAGGGCAGCAACAAACGCTTTTACAATCGGTGCCCAGTCAATGCGCGATCGCTCCGCTACGGTCATAGCCCCACACTGATTAAGATGCCTACGATCCTACCGTGAACGGTCGGTCTGTAGGGGGCGATCGCCTCAACCCTGCTTGATTTGAGCTGTTTGCGCCTGGTTTTATTTCCTTCGCCAGAGGGATCTGGCCTCAATCCTCTGGCGGATACTTTCCTAAACTCCGCTGGTGAGAATAAAGAAACCCCGTGCTGATGGCACAGCGTTCTATTTTTGTGTCGATTTATCTTCTTCGATTCGTTCTCAGGTCGCGTCCCTCCGGCACCCCTCACGCACAAGACGCCTAAGGAATTACCCCATGCAAACCATTGAATGGTGGCAAAACGCTGTTATCTATCAAATTGTGCCCTGGAGCTTTTTAGACACCGATGGCGATGGCCGCGGTAACCTCAACGGCATTATTGACAAACTCGACTACATCTCCGCTCTGGGTGTAGACGCTATTTGGCTGACCCCAATTTACGAGTCGCCCATGGACGACCTGGGCTACGACATCACTGATATGCTCGACATCGACCCAGTAATTGGTGACCTGGCCGTATTTGACAAACTGCTGGCCCTTACCCACGCCCGTGGGCTGCGAATGATTGTGGATCAGGTCTGGGGGCACACCTCAGATCGTCACTTCTGGTTTTTAGAAAGCAGCCAGGACCGCGATAACCCCAAGGCCGACTGGTACGTCTGGGCCGACCCCAAACCCGATGGCTCACCCCCCAACAACTGGCTATCGGCCTTCAACGGCGACTCGGCCTGGGCCTGGGAGCCTAAGCGCGAGCAATACTACCTCTTCCACTTCTTGCGCAGCCAGCCCAAGCTCAACTGGAGCAACCCTGAGGTGGTAGAAGCCATTTTAGAGCGGGGCAAGTTCTGGCTTGATCGCGGCGTCGACGGCTTCCGCATTGACGCGCCCAACTTCTTTCTGCACGACCCTGAGCTGCGGGATGAGCGGGTGCGCCCAGAAGATGCGCCCCGCCCAGACGGCATCGACCCCAAAAACCCGATGGCCAAGCTCATGTTTGAGAACAGCTTTTGTCGCCCTGAGGCGCTAGACGTGCTCAAACCAGTGCGAGAACTCATCGACCAGTACCCCAGCACCGTCACCCTGGCCGAGGTCACCCTCTGCGAAGACTCAATTCATCTGTCAAGTGAGTACGTCAAGGGCAAACACCGGGCCCATCTGGCCTACAACAGCGCCCTGCTGGTCGATGAACCGATCAGCGCCGACCTGATGCGCTCAACTCTAGAAAAAGTCGAAAAGCACTTTCAGGGCGGTGGCAACTGCTGGATGGTCGGTAACCATGACTATGGCCGTCTGCGCAGTCGCTGGGCCGGGCACGACAGCGAGGGCACACCCTATCCTGAAACTTTTTATCACCAAGTGGCGGCGATGTTGGTGGCCATGCCCGGTGCCCTCTGCCTTTACCAGGGCGACGAACTGGGTCTCAACGAAGCCCGTATCCCCGAAGATATTCCCGAAAGTCAAATTCAGGATCCCTTTGGCAAGGCCCTCTACCCCGATGTGGTGGGGCGCGATGGCTCTCGCACGCCCATGCCCTGGCAAGCCACCGCCGTGAGTGCTGGCTTTTCTAGCCACGCCGATACCTGGCTGCCCGTCCCCGATAGCCACCGGCCAAGGGCGGTAGATGCCCAAAACGAAGACCCCAGCTCTTTACTCAACGCCTGGCGACGCCTGCTGCACTGGCGGCGGCAGCAGACAGCGCTTATGCAGGGTGACTGCCGTATTCTCAATACCGAGGCTCCGCTGTTCGCCTTCATTCGCGAAGCGCCTCAGCAGCGATTGCTCTGTATCTTCAACCTGAGTCCAGATACGGCCCACTTTAACCTGCCTGACGAAATGCTGCCCTGTGTGACGACCTCAGGTGTCGACGAAGCCGCCAAGCGCAACGGCGACATGCTGCGCCTGCGGGGCTATGGCTACTTCTTCGGCAATTTGCAGCCCAGTACCCCACCCGCTAACAGCAGCACCGCCAAAGATGTGATGGAGGACAACGGGAGATAGGCCAGTGCAAAACAGCTCAAGTCAACCGTATAAACCTGGCTTGCTAGCGGCTCTGGGGCATATCATCAATTCTGGCCACAATCTTTGTTCCACCAGCGATGCCAAGCTTGCCCAAAATAACAAGATTGAGGCTGTTACCGCTGATTTTGGGCTATCTACCTGAATTGATGGCAGCCCCTATAACGCCGACCAGGCAGATTGCCAGAGACATTGTTCTGTGCAATTTGCCTGATTTCTCCGTTATTTGCTGCTGGCTTACCCGTTTTTGTTGTTAGAACGATTTTGTTGTTAGAACTCTAATGCTATGCCTTCTCAGCCCGACTGGTGGCGCAGTGCCGTCATTTACCAGATCTACCCGCGCAGCTTTGCGGACGGCAACGGCGACGGCATTGGCGACCTGCCCGGCATTTTGGACCATATTGACTATGTCGCTAGCCTCAACGTCGATGCCCTGTGGATTTCGCCCTTTTTTAAGTCGCCTATGCGCGATTTTGGCTACGACATTTCCGACTACCGGGCTGTAGACCCTATTTTTGGCACCCTGGATGACTTCAAAGCGGTGCTGGCGGCCGCCCACGATCGCGGTTTGCGCGTATTGATCGACCAGGTGTGGAACCATACCTCTGATCAGCACCCCTGGTTTGAGGAAAGCCGCACCAGCCGCGACAACGCCAAGGCCGACTGGTATGTCTGGGCCGACCCCAAGCCCGACGGCACGCCGCCCAACAACTGGCTCTCCACCTTTGGCGGCAGCGCCTGGGCCTGGGAACCCCAGCGACAGCAGTACTTTTTGCACAACTTCTTAGACAGCCAGCCCGATCTGAACTGGTACAACCCTGAGGTGGTGGCGGCCATTTTAGACACCGCCCAATTTTGGCTAGATCTGGGCGTCGACGGCTTTCGTCTGGATGTGGTGAACTTCTTTACCCACGATCGCAGCCTCAAAGACAACCCCCCACGGCCTCCGGCTATGCCTCGTCCGGCGGGAGCATCGGTATCGGATCCATTCTTTTCTCAGCTCAACCTGTACAACCTCGACCAGCCCTCTACCCTGGAGCTGCTGAAGCCGATTCGGCAGTTGCTCGATCGCTATGGCGCGATCGCCCTGGCCGAAATCAGCAGTACCGAAGATGCCCTGCTCACCTCCAGCGCCTACGTCAATGGTCCAGACCGGCTGCACACCGCCTACAACTCCTCGCTGATGACCGACGAACCCCTGACGGTGCAGCGCTTGACTCAGCTCATCCAGCGGGTCGAGTCGCTGTTTACCGATGGGGTGATCTGCTGGACGGCGGGTACCCACGACTTTCCCCGACTCAAGAGCCGGTGGAGCAAGTACCAGCCCAGCGAAACTTTTTTGCAGGACGCGTTCGACCACATGTTTGCCGCCTTGATTACCTCCCTGCGGGGCTGCTGCTGCCTCTACCAGGGCGATGAACTCGGCATGACCCAGGCCGACATTCCCTATGAAAAGATGAAGGATCCCTTTGGCCTGCAGGGATACCCCCACGTGCTGGGGCGCGACGGGTCCCGCACGCCCATGCCCTGGCGCAAGGACGCCCCCGCCGCTGGGTTTACCACAGCGGCAGAGCCCTGGTTGCCCATTCCGGCCGATCATCAGGCCTACGCTGTCGATGTGCAGGAGGCCGACCCGACGTCGCTGCTGCAGAAGTACCGGCGGCTAATTCGCTGGCGCAACCAGCAGCCCGCCCTCCGGCAGGGCGATCTATCGCTGTTGAGCTTCTCTGAGGACGAACTGCTGGGGTTTGTGCGGGCCTGCGACCAGCAGCGGCTGCTGTGCTTGTTTAACCTCAGCCCTGCCACCGTCTACTGCGATCGCGCCGAAATTCCCCCCGGCGAACCCATGGAGGATATGGGTATCAGCGATCGCAGCTACCACGACATTCTGGAGCTGCCGCCTTTTGGCTTTTACTTTGCCAACCTCACCTAAGCGCTAGATCACGTCTAGGAGGCGGGTTCTTCGGTCTTGTGCCGAATCATGTTCTCGCCCTTGAGCATGCGCTGGGCAGCATCCAGCAGCATTTCCTCCAGGTAGGGCTTGGTAAAGTAGCCCTTGGCCCCCAGGTCTACTGCCATCTGGCGGTGGCGATCGGCCCCCCGCGAGGTCAGCATCGCGATCGGTACCTGGCTGAGAGCGCTGTCTTTCTGCATGCGAGAGAGCAGCTCCAGTCCGTCCATGCGTGGCATTTCAATGTCGCAGAAGACCAGGTCGCAGGGCAGGCCAGAGCGCAGTTTCTCCCAGGCTTCCTGGCCGTCGCGGGCCTGCTCGACCCGGTAGCCCACCTTGTTGAAGCTCATCGACAGTAGCTCGCGAACCGTAATCGAGTCGTCCACAATCAGCACAGTCGGATCGGTTTGAACCACGGCCTCAACGGGTTCTTCATCCACCGTCTGAGTCCACAGCGAGGTCGAAGCGTCGCGGCGCAGACGACCGCTGGCCAGGTCGATCAGCTCTAGCACGTCGGCGATCGGCATGACCCGTCCGTCGCCCAGCACCGTGGCCCCGGCAATGCCGATGGGCTTGGGCACAGGCCCCTCCAGCTGCTTAATTACAATTTCCTGTTCGCCAATCACCTGGTCGACCTGCAGGGCAATGAACGTGCTGGCGCTGCGCAGCACCACCATCGAGACCACATCTTCATCCTGCGGACCGCCATAGACCCGGCCCCGCCCTAGGCTGCGGTTAAAGCGCAGCAGCTCGCCCAGCGGACGGAAGGGCAGCAGCGTGTCGCGCCAGAGAATGCAGGAGTGCCCCTGGTCGTCGGTTTGAATCCGCTCCTTGGGCACGTCGAACATATCCTCAACCCCGTCCATGGGGAAGGCGATGCGGGCCTGGTTGTTGACGCAGCTGAGCGCCTTGGTAATGCTGAGGGTGAGGGGCAGGCGAATGGTAAAACTGGTGCCCTTGCCCACCTCCGACTCAATCGTAATCGAGCCCCGTATATCGGCCAGGGCGGTACGCACCACGTCCATACCCACGCCGCGTCCTGAGAAGTCGTCGGCCTGGTCGCGGGTGCTAAAGCCCGGCAAAAACAGCAGGTCGTAGACCTCAATTTCGCTCATGGTCTGGGCTTCGGCGGGGGTGATGATTCCCTGCTTCAGCGCCTTGGCCTTCACCACCGCCGGGTTGATGCCGCCGCCGTTGTCGGCGATGTAGATCACGGTCTGGTTGCCCTGGTAAAAGGCGCGTACGGTTATCGTGCCCTCGCGGCCTTTGCCGTTGGCCAATCGCTCTTCAGGCGACTCAATGCCGTGGGTAATGGCGTTGTTGACCAGGTGGGTCATGGGGTCGTAAAGCCGCTCCAGGATCATTTTGTCGATCAGGGTGTCGCGCCCTTCAACCACGAGCTGAGCCTCTTTGCCGCACTGGAGCGAGATATCGCGCACCGCCCGGGGCAGGCGATCGGCGGTTTGACCAAAGGGCACCATGCGGGCCTTGTTGAGGCCCTCCTGGAGCTGAGTAGTCACCTGGCGAAACTGACGGGCAATCTGGTCGGTGGAGTCGATGGTGAACTCAATGTCTGAAGATGCCTCCCGCACCCGCACGATCAGCTCGATCATCTCCTGGGAGAGGGTGTGGAAGCCGGTAAACCGGTCCATCTCCAGGGCGTCGAAGGTGGCCCCAGTGGCGTGGCTACTGCCGCCTCGGTCGGAGGATGAAACCCCCAGGGCAAAGGCCTGACGGTTGGCAATCAGGGAGCTTTCCAGCAGCGATCGCTCGTACAGGTCGCGCATGCGCTGGCCCACATCGTTGAGCTGCGAGACCTGGTTGAGCAGGTTGTCAAGAAACTGCCGCAGCCGCTCCTGGTCTTGCTCCAGGGAGTTACGATTGACCACCAGTTCGCCCACCAGGTTGCTGAGGGTGTCGAGGTGGCCCACCGAAACCCGCATGGTTTGATCGGCGGTGCTGGCGGTACGGCGGGGCGATCGCCGTGCCGCCTGTACTGAGGCAGCCCGGCGGCTGCCCAACGTCGGGGCCGACCCACCCAGCTGGTCGGCTTCCTCTAAAAGCTTTTCAAGATCGTCAAACTCGTCGTCATCGCCATCAAAGGGGCGATCGCTGGCTGTCGAATTGAGCTGGCTCGGCTGAGGATCTAACCGTCCATTGCTGTCGGTGCTGTAATCGTCAGTCTCTTCACCCAGCAGGGCTTCTAAATCCTCAAAATCAGTGTCGTCAAAGCCTTGACTGGCCGTTACGGGGGTGCCCTCCGGCACCGCACCGTTGTGGCTCTCGCCAACGGGCTCTTGTTCCCCATCGCGGTTTGGGCTAGGCTCGCCTGGCCCATTGCCTAAGTCACCATTCAGGGCGCTAAAGGCGGCTGTTTCCCCCTCGTCCAGCAGGCTGTCCAAATCGGCAAAGCTCTCCTCGTCGGTGGCTGAGCTGGCGGCAGCCTCGGAGACGCTGCCTGTATCGGCATCCTCCGCTTCCTCCATGGGGGCGTCAAACCCAATATCGGTCTGGGGCGTTACTGACTCCGGTTCTGGAGCATAGCTGGCGGGGGTATCAACGGCAAAATCAGAGGTGTCGTCGTCAAAGCTAAATTCGCCAAACGGGTCGTCAAAGGGGTCGTCTAAACCAGCCTCAGATTCCCCAAACAGGCTGCCAACCTCGGCGTTCGCCGGGCTTGCTGCCGCGCTATCGGCAAACGACAGCTTTGGGCCAGCCCCGCCAAACAGGCCATTATCGTCAATGGTGGCGCCGCTGTTCGCATTGTCGAGCTCGAGGTTGAGCTCGGGCATGGTGTGAGCATCGTCGTCTTCGATGAAGTCATCATCGGCAATGGCGTCAAAAAAGCTATCCACCTCATCCATAGGGGTGCTAGCGGCGGTGCCGTCCCGGTCATCGACCTCAAAAAAGTCGTAGTTATCCAAGGGGGTATCATTCGCAGCGGTGGCCGTCGGCGCAGGCTCGCTGTCGAGAAAGTCGGCTAGGGGGTCGGCGGCAGTATCTACTGCGGCCGTGGGGATTTCAGTAGCTTCCCCATCGGGGTTAGAGTCAGCGGCAGTGCCCAGTAGGTCGGCAAAGGGATCACTAGTACTGAAATCACTAGCACTGAACCCGTCGTCACTGGCATCGTCGTCTAACCATAGGGCTGGACTGTTTGCCTCTGCAGCAGCGAGTTCATCCGTCAGCAGGGGCTCTGGCGCCGCCGATTCTGATGCAGCTGGCCCGGCGTCAAGGTCATACCCAAACAGGCTGGCCATATCGTCCAGGGCCTGGTCAGTGGGGGCGTTGGCCTGCTCACCACTGCCGTCGTCGTTAAGAAGATCGGCAAATTCTGAATCCAAACTGCTGGAGGCATCAGCCTCGTCGAGGTCGAGGTCGTCCAGGGAAACCTCGTCTAGTTCCTCTTCTTCTTCCCAAAGGTCAGCCAGGCTGTTAGGGGAGCCCTCAAACAGGTCGGCCAGGCTGTTGAGCTCTGCAGCCCCTACCTCGGGACCGACGTTTTCGGGCGCGGACTGAGATATGGTCGGTTCGGCGGGTAGGGGGGGCTCGATCGCACCAAAAACAGACTCCAGTCCAGTTTCAGCCTCGTCATCAGAGGCGTCTAGGGTCAGGTCGTCAAGCCAATTCTCAGCGTCGGCCACGCCCAGATCGTCGCTATTGTCCGCTTCAGCAGCGGCGAACAAGTCGGCTAGATCAGGCTCATTAGAGTCGTCGTTGAGCGCCTCGGCCAGCAGGGCATCGAGCGCAAGGTCGTCGTTAACGGGAACCGCTGCCGCCGGAGCGGGTAGCAGGGCTGTCAGCGCGGCAGAGGTGCTCACCTGGTCGATGGCTCCGGCCAGTACCTGGTCCTGGGCCTGCTTCAGGTCTTTGATCACCACTGGGGCCAGGGTGCGGTAGGTCTGTTCAGGGTTTGCGATCGCCTGCTCGACCGTCCGGGTCAGGGCGCACCACTGGGCCAGCTCAAACTGTTCGCCAACGCTGTGCAGCCGCTGGCAGAGCCGACCTAGCTCCTGGCGTGAGGCGTTACCGTCTGGCTGTTTAAAGGTCGCCAGCATATCGCGCAGCAGAGCGGGAATGTCGCTGCGAAACACCAGCTGTAGAGCGCTGGTTTCGGGGTGGGCCGCAGCGGCCACGGTAGCGGGGCGGGGAGCAGGTGCTGCCGGTGCCGCTGTCGGTGCCGCCGCCACCAGCGCATCCAGGTGAGCTTCGGCCTGCAGAAAAATGGGCTCCAAGGGGGCCATAATTTCCTGGGCCTGATCATTGGTGAGGCCAAAGGGGCTTTGCAGCTGCTCAAGCTGCTCCTGCAGCCCGTCAAAGATTTGCAGCAGCATGGTTTCCAGGTCGCGATCGGGGCGCACCGGCGACTCTTTCATCACCTTAAAGAAGTCTTCCATGCGGTGGCTGGTGCGCTGAATGCTGTTCAGTCCCAGCATGGCGGCCCCACCCTTAACCGAGTGAGCGGCCCGAAAAACCTCGTTCATCATTTCGGAGTCGTCGACGGTGGCCGCCAGGTTGAGTAACCCCTGCTCGATAGTATTGAGGTGATCCTTGGCTTCTTCGATGAAGTACCCCAAGATGCGTTTTTGATCTTCAGGCGACATGTCAATTCCCCTATGAATGCATTTCTACCGTGACTGGCTTACTCCCGTTGGGCTGAACTGCACCTAGCTATCCGTTTTTTCCACCTTAAATCGCTCCACCGAGGTCAGCAGGTCGCGGGCAACTCCCACCAGGTTTTGCAGCGATCCCGACACTCGCTGGGCTTCCTGGGAGGTCTCCTGGGCGGTTAGTTCTACCGATTGCATCACCTGGGCCACGGCGCGCGAGGTTTCGGTCTGCTCTACCGTATCGGCGGTAATCGATCGCACCAGCACGTCAATGCGGTTTGACACCTGAATAATGTCTTCCAGCGATCGCTTTGCCTGCTCGGCCAGGCGAGTGCCCTCAATCACCTGCTGGGTGCCCTCCTCCATGGCGGTCATAACCCCGCCGGTCTCACTCTGAATTTGCAGCACGATCTGCTCAATTTCCTTCGAGGCCTTGGCGGCGCGATCGGCTAGCTGTCTTACCTCGTCAGCCACAATCGCGAAGCCGCGACCGGCCTCCCCAGCTCGAGCCGCCTCAATACTGGCGTTGAGCGCCAGCAGGTTGGTGCGAGAGGCAATCTGCGAAATCAACGCCACAATCTTCGAAATTTCCTGAGAAGACTCGGCCAGGCGCTTCACCTTGCGGGTGGTTTCCGCCACCGTTTCGCGAATCTCCAGAATGCCCGCCACGGTGCGCTCCACCGATTCGCCCCCCTTAAGCGCGGTCGACGACGCCGTGCGCGCCACTTCTTCCGCCTCGCGGGCGCTCTCGGCCACTCGCTGAATCGAGTCGGTCATCACCTGCACCGAGTTCAGCGTTACCGCCAGCTCTTCGGCCTGGCGCAGCGCGTCGGCTGATAGGCTGCGGGCAAAAATTTCGTTTTCGGTCGAGCCCTTACTCACCTGCCGCGCTGCCACGCTCACCTGCTCCACAATCTCCCGCAGGTTTTGAATGGTGAGGTTAAACGAGTCGGCTACAGCCCCCAGCACGTCGGCCGTGACCTCGGCCTGCACGGTTAGGTCACCCCGGGCCGCCCCCTCTACATCGTCGAGCAGGCGAATCACCTGGCGCTGCAGGTCTTCCTTGGCCTGCTCTTGTTCCTGGGCTTTGCGCTGGGCCTCGCTGGTCGTGGTTAAGATTACCCGCGACATTTTGTTGAAGCTGCTGGCCAACCGACCAAACTCATCTTCGGTAAACACCGTCGCTCGGGCCGATAAATTTCCCTGAATCACGGTGTCAAACTGGTGCTGCAGAGCGTCAACGCTGCGCCTGATCTGGCGATGGGCCAAATGCCCAGCCCCCAGGGC
>PYER01000501.1 GCA_003017855.1 filamentous cyanobacterium CCT1 | reverse complement strand
ACATGGCCACCTCCATTGAGGATGTGGTGCAGCGGCTGTTTAATTTCTGCATTATCGACGAGGTGGACTCGATTCTGGTGGACGAGGCTCGGACGCCGCTGATTATTTCGGGGCAGGTGGAGCGACCTAGCGAAAAGTATGAGCGGGCCGCTGAGGTGGCTCGCGAACTCAATCCTGAAGAGCATTACGAGGTGGACGAAAAAGCCCGCAACGTGTTGCTGGCGGACGAGGGCTATATTAAGGCCGAGGAAGTGCTGGGAGTCCAGGATTTGTTTGATCCCAAAGACCCCTGGGCCCACTACATCTTTAACGCCATCAAGGCAAAAGAACTATTTATCAAAGATGTCAACTACATCGTCCGCAATGACGAAGTGGTGATTGTCGATGAGTTTACTGGTCGGGTCATGCCGGGACGGCGCTGGAGCGATGGCCTGCACCAGGCGATCGAAGCTAAAGAGCATGTGGACATTCAGCCGGAAACCCAGACTCTGGCCAGCATTACCTACCAGAACTTCTTCCTGCTCTACCCGAAGCTTTCCGGCATGACCGGCACCGCTAAGACGGAAGAGGCGGAGTTCGAGAAAATCTACGACCTGGAAGTGACGGTTATCCCCACCAACCGTTCCCTGGCCCGGCGGGATCTCTCGGACATGGTCTACAAGACCGAAGAGGCCAAGTGGCGGGCCGTGTCCGAGGAATGCGCCCAGATGCACGAAGCAGGTCGCCCAGTTCTGGTGGGCACCACCAGCGTTGAAAAATCCGAGGTGCTCTCAGCCCTGCTCAGCCAGCGGGGAGTGCCCCACAACCTGCTGAATGCAAAGCCCGAAAACGTCGAACGAGAGTCAGAGATCGTCGCCCAGGCGGGTCGTCAGGGGGCGGTCACCATCGCCACCAACATGGCCGGACGGGGCACCGACATTATTCTGGGTGGTAACTCTGACTACATGGCCCGTCTGAAGGTGCGGGAATACCTGATGCCCCGTATCGTCAAGCCGGAGGAAGACGAGTTCGCTGTTACCTCAGTGCCTGGTACTAAAGGCCGCAGCCGACCGGAAGGATTTGGCTCGAATAAGAAGATCAAGACCTGGAAAGCTTCTCCTGACATCTTTCCGACGGAGCTATCGAAAGAGACGGAGCAGGCTCTTAAGGAAGTTGTGGACATGGCGGTGAAGACCTACGGGGAGCAGAGCCTGCCGGAACTGCAGGCGGAAGAAAAGGTGGCGATCGCCGCCGAGAAGGCCCCCACCGAGGATCCCTTCATCCACAAGCTGCGGGAAGTCTATAACCGGGTACGGGAAGAATACGAAGCCCTGACCAGTAGCGAACACAACCAGGTGATTGAAAACGGCGGCCTGCATGTGATCGGCACCGAGCGCCACGAGTCTCGCCGCATCGACAACCAGCTGCGGGGCCGCGCCGGACGCCAGGGCGACCCTGGTTCTACCCGGTTCTTCCTGAGCCTCCAGGACAACCTGCTGCGGATCTTTGGAGGCGATCGCGTGGCGGGTCTGATGAATGCCTTCCGCGTCGAGGAAGATATGCCGATCGAGTCAGGGATGCTGCTATTACGACATCCGTAAGCAAGTGTTCGAGTACGACGAGGTGATGAACAACCAGCGGCGGGCGATCTACGCCGAACGGCGGCGGGTACTGGAAGGCCAGGAACTCAAGGAAATGGTGATCCGCTACGCCGAGCAGACAATGGACGACATCGTCACCGCCTATATCAACCCGGAACTGCCGCCAGAAGAGTGGAAGCTGCCAGAGATGGTGGAAAAGATCAAGGAGTTTGTCTATCTCCTGGCTGACCTCACCCCCGAACAACTTGAAGACCTCTCCGTCGGTGAAATTCGCACCTTCCTCTATGAGCAGGTACGGATCGCTTACGACATCAAAGAAGCCCAGGTAGACCAGATGAAGCCAGGGCTGATGCGGGACGCAGAGCGGTTCTTTATTCTGCAGCAGATTGACTCCCTCTGGCGGGATCACCTCCAGCAGATGGATGCTCTGCGGGAAACCGTGGGCCTGCGAGGCTACGGCCAGAAAGACCCGTTGATTGAGTACAAGAGCGAAGGCTACGAGCTGTTTCTGGACATGATGACCGGCATTCGCCGGAACGTGGTTTACACCCTGTTCCAGTTCCAACCCCAGCCCCAACCCCAGGTGAAGACATCTCAAGAGGTGGGCTAGGTCATAGTCTCATATAGCCGCCCTTTCAATGTGACATTTCCTGTCAGGGGCTATTTCGCTAGAGTCGTTGATAAGACCACAATCCTGTTCACGGGCCAGATTTACCGCCCGAGGGGATCTCGTTCC
>PYER01000175.1 GCA_003017855.1 filamentous cyanobacterium CCT1 | reverse complement strand
GCTCTGTACGACGCGACCTGCACGGTAGAACCGGGCACGATTACGGCGCTGGTTGGCCCCAACGGCAGCGGTAAGTCTACGCTGTTTAAGTCAATCATGGGTTTTCTGGAGCCCAGTCAGGGCCGGGTTCGAGTAGGTGGCTTTCCGGTGCAGAAGGCGCAGAAGCAGCAGTTGATGGCCTATGTGCCCCAGTCGGACGAAGTGGACTGGCACTTTCCTGTCAGCGTGTTTGATGTGGTGATGATGGGACGCTACGGCTACATGAACCTGCTGCGCATTCCCAGCCAGAAAGACCGCCGTCTGGTGTTAGAAAGCCTGGAGCGGGTCGGCATGATGGAGTTTCGCGATCGCCAGATTGGCGAGCTGTCGGGCGGCCAAAAGAAACGGGCGTTTCTGGCCCGAGCCCTGGCTCAGGAGGGCAAGGTGATTTTGCTAGATGAGCCCTTTACCGGGGTAGACGTCAAGACCGAGAAGGGCATCATCCAGCTGCTGATGCAGCTGCGGGATGAGGGCCACACCATTTTGGTTTCAACCCACGATCTGGGTTCAATATCGACGTTTTGCGATCGCACTATTCTGCTCAACCGCACCATTCTGGCCGAGGGTAAAACCGAAGACACCTTTACCAAAGAAAACCTGGAGCTGACCTTTGGCGGCCTGCCGATGATGAACCTGGGCCAGATGTTTCATTCGGCGGAGGCGAATTCATGAGTCAGCTCATGGCGGCCTTTCCCCTGTGGAACTGGATCGTTGAGCCATTGCAGTACCCCTTTCTGGTGCAGGCTATCTGGGTCAGTGCGTTCGTAGGGCTGGTTTGTGCGGTGCTCTCCTGCTACATCACCCTCAAGGGCTGGTCGCTGATGGGCGATGCCATTTCCCATGCGGTGGTGCCGGGTGTGGTCGTGGCCTATGCCCTGAATATTCCCTTCGCCATCGGGGCCTTTACCTTTGGCTTTGGAGCAACGGTTGCGATCGGCTACATCAAGTCAAAAACCCGGCTAAAGGAAGACGCCGTCATCGGCATTGTCTTTACTGGTTTTTTTGCTTTTGGTCTGGTGCTGGCTACCAAAATTCCCAGCAATATTGACTTATTTCACATCCTGTTTGGCAATGTGCTGGGAATTTCTAGGCAGGATATTATTCAAACCTTAATTGCCGGCATCACCACCCTGGTGGTCATTTTGGTGCGGCGCAAAGATCTACTGCTGTTTTGTTTTGACCCCAACCACGCTAAGGCGATCGGGTTGCGAACCCAGGCGATGTACTACACACTGCTTTCTGTGCTGGCGTTGACGATTGTCGCCGCACTGCAAACAGCAGGAATTATTCTGGTCATCTCTATGCTGGTCACCCCCGGATCGATCGGCTATTTGCTCAGCGATCGCTTTGATCGCATGCTGATCATTTCTGTCATCAGCAGCGTTTTTTCCTGCGTTATGGGAACTTATTTTAGCTACCACTTTGACATCTCCACGGGGGGCAGCATCGTGGTACTTCTAACCTTGTTGTTTATTCTGGCGATGATTTTTGCGCCCAAGTACGGCATTCTTGCTCAAGAGGCCAGAAAACGCTCGGCAAACGCCTTTGATGATAAGCCCGATCAGCAAGTTGTAATCGACCAGAATTGACTACAGCGAAGAATATTAGCTGTGAATCAACGATTGAGTCCAACAATCAAGCTGGGCAAAAACAAATACCCGTCAACCAAAATGCTGTACACATCTCTAGGGGTGTTGGGTTGAATCAGCCGCAGCGTTAGCAGATTCACCCCAAGGCAGGAAAGGGCGATCGCTGGCGAGGGTACCGCCAGGGACCGAGTCCATCCCCAGGCCACCGCTACCAGAGCCAGGCCATTCAGGGCAAACCAGAACTGGCGATGGCGGTCAACTCCCAACAGTCGAGGCAGGGTCAGTACCCCGGCCTGACGATCTGACTCAAGGTCGCGCACGTCAAACAAATGGGAATTTGTGCCCACAAAAATGAGCAGAAAGAAGGTCGTCACCCCGGCCGAGAGGGTAAAGCTGGCGTTGGCGTAGGCCAGGGGCACCGCCATCAGGGCGTAGGTGATCGTCCCCGAAACAATCCACGCTTTAGAGGCCGGAATGTCTTTTAGCCGCCACCATTGCCTATCCTTGCGTCCCCAGGCGGGCACCAGCGGCAGCCCGTATACCAGCGGCACCAGCACCCCTAGGCTCACCCACCGAACGGAGGGATTGGCTCGATAGAGCAGAACCGCAAAGGCGATCGCAGCGCCCCCTAGCACCAGCCACCCCCAACCCTGGCGAAAGTAGGCCTGGGCCTGGGAATCGGGGATTTTTTGCAAATAGGTATCGGCGATGCGATCCAGATTGTAGGGAATTAGGGCGACTGAGAAGATCAGGGCAATCGGCTCCCACTGTCGGGGCAGGTCGAGGGTGATTTGCACAAAAATGACCAGGGATGCGATCGCGGCTGACACCCAAAAACTGGGATACACCAGCCCCCTCATCGAGAGTTGATACAGGGTTTTGGTAGCCGTTTGCAAGGGTTCGCGTAAAGACAAAAAAGTCACTTGAATAGAAAGGTCGGGTCAAGCGTCAATGGTCCAGGTTCAGAAAGCCGTGCAGGAGCAGGTACCGAGGTCAGCCTGAGAGAAAAGGCCTGCTCGGCAGTCTTCCGGACCATCTTGCTAAAACCTGTCAAGCTTGAATCCCATTAGCTTATTAAAAGTTAACGTAGAAAAATCGGCTTGTCTGTCACTCAAAAGAGAGAAGGACTCAGCAAAGATGAACTTTGCAGGCAGTAGGCGGATTTGTAGGCCACATCCAGTCGCCTACACTGAAGAGGTTCTTAACCCAAACAAGGAGACAATATCGCCATGGCGCTACACCTCAAAGTTCCTTCTATGGTGTGCGACGGTTGCGTTGAGACTGTCACCGAGGCCATTAAGGCACTGGATGCCGATGCCAAAGTCGATATCAACCTGGAGACCAAAGACGTCAATGCCGATACTACGGCCAGCGAGAGTGCTGTCCGTGAAGCAATCACTGCCGAGGGGTATACGGTCAACTAGACCGTCGGTACAAATCCCCAGTTTCTACTGTCGGAGCTACCAAAACTCGCCGCACATGTTTAAAGCAATCGGGGATCTTGGCATTCTCTACTGATGATCTGAACCTAGACCAGGAGGGCATCTGCAAATCAAGCACCGTGTGTTAGAGGGCGGTCTGGTGGCGATGTCCTGATAGAAAGCTGCAAAATCCCGTGATATGGCCCCCTACCTGATCAGCGCTTTGATAGTCCGAAAATCATGCCGCCTCTACAGCAGGCGATGGGCAGCTCGTTGTATAAGTCTTTTCTAATACTTTGCCATTCAACTCGATCGCACCGAGCTAATCATCCGGTTCATCCAGGTGTTCGGAAGCTTCTTGATAGAGGTTAAAGATGTGGTTGTCTTTCAGGCAGTAATACACGCTGCGACCCCGCTTTTGATAGCTGACCAAGCGCATAGTACGCAGTACCCGCAGCTGATGCGACACAGCGGATTCTGTCATCTCCACGGCTTCAGCAAGCTCCCCCACTCGCATCTCGCCCAGGGTCAGGGCTGATAGAATGCGCCAGCGGTTCGGGTCGCCCAATACCCCAAAAAACTCAGCCATGCGCTGGGCCTTTTCGACGCTCAAGATAGCGCTGACCGGCCCCCCAGCCCCAGCACAGGCCTTGCTTTGAGAGGAAACGGAATCAGACATAGAGTCAACGCCAGGAACATCAGCCGCCCAGCCCACGCTTTAACGGTGAGCCACCCTATCAGACCTCAAGATAAAATTGTAAGCTTTGATATCTGAACAAGTATTCAGGTGTTATAGTGATACTTGAACAAGCGTTCAGGTATTTATCTCATCTTATCGGAAAAGGAGATTGCCATGACGACCGTTACTCAAATGAAATGTGCCTGTGAATCCTGTCTCTGCATTGTGGACACCAGCAAAGCGATTGATAAGGATGGTCATTACTACTGCAGCGACGCCTGTGCAAACGGGCATCCCGAGGGGTCGGGCTGTGGGCATACAGGATGCACGTGCCACACCTGATAGATGCAGGGTGTACGGTGGGCCAGGGGTTGTTTGGCATTCCTGGCCGACCACCGTTAGACTTATGCCGTATACTTCCTATTTCGCGTTGCTTGACCGTTCGCGCAGGCTGGAAAACGTCGTATCAGGCGGCCCTGGTTGGGGCGGGCGAGGAAGGCCGCCAGGACGGCAGCGATAGCGCTGTTTGCCTTCAGCATTTTTGCCATGTTTGACCCCATCGGTGGTGTGACAGCTGGGGCAACAGATGGGATCTAGGACCACAGGAAAACTGAGGATAGACGCTCCCATCTATTTCGCCGGTTCCACAGGTCTAGAATATTACCCATTTCACGGGCCTGGTTCTGGACTACCAGCGCCAGTTTCCAGTAGGCATCTTGCAGGCCTGTGTTCATCCCCTGTCCTCCGAGAGGGCTGTGGGAAGACAGAGCACAAAGGGATAGTGGGCATCAATACTGTCAAAGGAAAGTTTGCCCAGAGCATTGCTTTGGGCATATAGCTCCACTCCGGGAATGGGTAGTCCCTGGGCGATCGCAGCCTCGGCAATCCCCAGTTGTTCAAAGATCTCTAGGGTGCGAGCAAAGACGGTTAACCCCTTACTGGTTTGGGACGGGTGAGGTCTTTTGTCAATCAGCCGCAGGGAGACGCCGTTTTCAAATATCCTTTATTCGTCAGACTCCTGATTGGATGGCTCACTGGCGGGAGTATCTGTGGTGTCGACTGTAGGGGTGTCGGTCGTTGGATCCTGTGCCTCAGGCGTTGTAACTCGAGGGGGCTGGGTTTGGGGCGTGGGGATCTGGGGCGTCTCAATTTCTCTGACCGGAATATCGAGGCGATTTTCTTCAGTCCTGGGCTCGGCTCCCGCCTCGGGCGCAGTGTCGTCAACACCCGCAGGGTCTGTGGCGGCTTCTGGAGTGTTGTTCTCAGGCGATCTGTCCGTGGCGCCTGGCGTGGTGCCCGGTGAGGCTCCGGTAGCGCCCGGCTGGTCTGCGGCTGAACTTGCCGGGGCAGTGCTGGAGCCGGGTACAACAGCAGGCCCAGTAATGGTATAGCTTCTGCTGCCGGGAGAGGTGCCTTCTTGGGTCTCAGTGGCGGCCTCGCCAACCCCAGAGGTGGCCGGTTGAGACTGCCCCGCCTGGGGAGCATCGTTGCTCTGACAGAGGTCGTCCAGGTTGACCACCTGACCGTCGGAGTTAACTAAGTAGCAATATCCCTGGGCCTGGCCAGGGCTTGACCACAGAAGGGCGCCAGCCATCAAACCGAGACTACCCGCACAGGCAAAAATATTAGGTTTCATGAGATTCCACCGCCTCTAGCGCTATGTCAGCGCCATAAAAGAACGTGAGAAGAGCATCAGCGCAACAGAATGTAACGTATACAGTATCAGCACCACCGCAGGTGCCCTATCGTCCCTGGGGTAGAAACCGGCCCTTTAAAACCAGCACCACCCACCTGGTCGCTGTCTCTACGCAAGCCGCCTGTTTGGAATCAGACTTATGCGAATTGGATTGGCCCTGAAAACAGCCGTTCCATCGACTTCGCTGAACCGGTAAAGCTGCTTTTGTCGTTAGGGGTGCTGTGCCAGCAGCATGGGCGATGGCTGCGACTCCGAACTGAGCAACCTGGTTTTGGCCTAAACTGGCCGGCCAGCGATATAAGTTGTGAAGGCTACCCAAGCATAGATACTGACTGATAGAGACTTACGGTTACTGATAGCTACTTACCCATCGATACCCATGACACAAGCTACGCTCTACGGCCCCACCATTAGCACCTACGTTCGCACCGTGCGCATGATCCTGGCTGAGACTAATACCCCCTACGATTTGAAGGAGGTCGATATCTTCAGCGATCGCAACCCCGAGTACCTGGCCAAAAATCCCTTTGGTAAGGTGCCCACCCTGGAAATAGACGGGGAGACGCTCTACGAAACCAACGCCATTGTCGAATATCTCGATACCACGGTGGGCAATCGAGGCTTCACCCCCGCCGAGGCTCTCGGCCAGGCACGCATGCGTCAGATCATGGCGATCGTCGACAGCTACCTCTACGGCCCCGCCATTGGCGTCATCACTATTCAGCGGCTGATTGTGCCCAGCCAGGGCGGGCAAACCGACGAAGCCGCCGTCGCCGCCGCCGTACATAAGGTCAAAACGGCTCTAGAAGCGATCGAGGCGATCGCCACCTACACCCCCTACCTGCTGGGCGAAGCCATTACCCTAGCCGACTTCTACCTCATGCCGGTCATGCTCTACCTGTCTAAAACCCCAGAACTGGACGCCGCCATCAGCCAGACTCCCAAACTTAAAGACTGGTGGGCGTTAGTAAGCGAGCGACCCAGCTTTTTAGCTGTAATCGCCTAATCTAAGGCGAATTTGGGATCGCTGACCACAGGCATATAGCGGTGTGCAGGTTGGTTAAGCACAGTAGCAGGCGTGGGTGAACCAGTGACGCACATCCTGCAGGGTGATCAGCGAGAGCCCTTGAGCAATCGCCTCATGCAACGCGTCCGAGGTCCGTGCCTCAACGGCTCTTATATGGCCCTTCAACTTCGACCACAGATTTTCAATGGGATTGAAATCAGGGGAATACGGAGACAGGTAAATGAGCCGTGCCCCAACAGCCTCAATCGCCTGCCTGACCCCGTCAACGTTATGAGCAGGCAAGTTGTCCATCACCACGACAGCGCCCGGCCACAGGACTGGACACAGTAGGGTTTCGATAAACCATAGAAACACATCCCCGGTCGTGCCGCCAGTAAAGCTGATGCCGGTCAAGAATCCGGCCTTAAGACTTACCGCCCCGATGACAGAGAGATTTTTGCCTCGGCCTTTGGGTTGCTGAGCATAGGCGCGTAGACCTCGTGGTGCTCGGGCATAGCGGGAAACCATCGCTAGATTCATGCCGGTTTCATCAAGAAAAACCAAATCGTCGGCGTCGACGGCTCGAATGTCCTGCCAGTACTCATAGCGCTGCTGTTGTTTCACTCGATGGTAGACTTCGCTGGCCTTGAGACTTTTTTTTCGTGTCATGCCCAGTTTGCTGCAGGTGCGACTGATCGTGCTGCCACTGACGTGCGTCCCTGTCCGGATTGCTAAGCGCTGGGCTAGCTGGGCTAAGGTCGCATCGTTGTCCGCCTCGACCAACTCCCGTAACACCTCATGATGAGTAGCCTGAAGCGTTGGTTGAGGGCCTCCCGCATACGGCTTCGGGGCGACGCTACCGCTGGCTCGATACTGTTTAACCAGCCGCCGAACGCTATCTTGACTCACTTGAAAACGCTTAGCGAGTTGTCGAATCGACCCTTCACCTCGCTCGTAAAGGGTGACGATGCGGCGGCGTAAATCAGCGGAGTGGGAGCGCATAGGGACTCCTCAAACAGTACAAATGAGCGTACTGCATAAGCCTGCACACCGCTATAGCTACAGCCAATCGGGTTAGGAGGTCTGTCAGACAAGCGTTCAAACGTCGTCAGGTTTGATCGATGTCCTAACCCAGGCGACTCTGGCTGTATTGATCAAAAACTCAGCATCCCTTCTGGGGGCAGGCAGCCGTTTGCCTCCACCCCAGGCCACTGAAACTAGGGACATACAGCCAGTACGCCGGGCTCCCGCAGCCCCGCCAGCCTGCTCTGCCCGGTGCAAAACAGAGCCGTTTTGATCTCAGCGACAAGCACCTCCGCCAGCGCCACCACTGCCTCCTCTGATTCGCTAGCCGCCTGCAAAAACGGCATGGCCAACCCCGCCAGATCGGCCCCCAGGGCGATCGCCTTGGCCACATCCAACCCGTGGCGCAGCCCCCCCGACGCAATTAACGGTAGGGTTGGGGCAACCTGCCGCGCCTGCACAATGCAGTCTGCGGTGGGCAGGCCCCACTCGCCAAAGGTTTGGCCCAGCCGTCGCTGGTGGGCATCGAGCGCCCGCTCGCTCTCTACCCGCGCCCAGGAGGTGCCCCCGGCCCCGGCCACATCCACCGCGGCAACCCCAGCCTCGATCAAGCGCTGCACCAGGGGGGCGGCAATGCCGTTGCCCACTTCCTTGGCGATGACCGGCACCGGCAGGGCGGCGCAGAGCTGCTCAATCTTGGCTAACAGGCCCTTAAAATTGGTGTCGCCCCCGGTCTGCACCGCCTCTTGCAGCGGGTTGAGGTGCAAAATCAGCGCGTTGGCCTCCAGCTTTTCGACTACTCGGCGGCACTGGTCGAGCCCGTAGCCGTAGTTGAGCTGCACCGCCCCCAGGTTGGCCAGCAGCAGAATGTCGGGGGCCAACGCCCTGACCGCAAACGTCTCCATCAGCTCCGGGTTCTCCACCCCTACCCGCTGGGAGCCAACCCCCATGGCCAGGCCAAAGTGCTGGGCCACCACCGCCAGTCGTCGATTGATTTGGTGAGCCGCCTCGGTGCCCCCGGTCATCGACGAAATCAGCAGCGGTGCCCCCAGCGAGTGGCTCAAAAACATCGTGGCGAGGTCAATATCCTGGTAGTCGAGTTCTGGCAGGCAGCAGTGGGTAAACCGATAGCGCTCTAGCCCCGTGGTAATTTGGGCGCACTGCACCGGTCCCTCTAAACAAATCCGCAGATGGTCGGCCTTGCGGGCCTGGGTTTCGTGGGCAACCGGCAGTAGAGTCACAGCGCATAGGGCTAACGCAACGCCCCCTATCCTAGGCAAGAATGGCGAGGTTGGCTGCGATCGCACACCCAATTTAATAACTCACTGTAATAACTTCTCCCCCCCTATCCCTTCAGCAGCTCTACCCCATCGCGCCCGTCCACCGTCTGTAAAAACACCTTCACCGACTCATCCTTGGCCGTCGGCAGCGCCTTGCCCACAAAGTCGGGGTGAATGGGCAGCTCGCGGTGGCCGCGATCGATCAGCACCGCCAGGCGAATGGCGCTGGGCCGCCCGTAGTCAATCACCGCGTTCAGCGCCGCGCGAATGGTGCGACCGCTAAAGATCACGTCATCCACCAGCACCACCACCCGGTCGGTGATGTCAAAGAGAATCTCGGTGCGGGCCGGGGTGCGGGTGCTGATTTTGTCTAAGTCATCGCGGTACAGGGTGATATCGATCGCCCCCACCGGCAAATCGACCCCCTCTAGCCGCTGAATTTGCTGAGCCAGCAGGTGGGCCAGAGGCACCCCCCGAGTGTGAATGCCCAGCAGCACCAGGCGGTTCAGGTCGCCCCCCCGCTCTACCACCTCCGACGCCAGCCGGTTCAGGGTACGGCGCATTTCTTCGACCGACAAAATCTCAACGACCGTGCTGCTAGCACTCATCGACAGTTCTCCCGACAGCGGTAAAGACTCACTATAGCCGACCTCTGGGCGGAGGGGATGTAGACGCGGAGCGGCTTCTCGCAGGGTAGGGGTGAGGGAATGAGGGGATGGGGATGTAGAGCTTGCTCTTCCCGCAGGGTGGGGTTGGATCATTCCTTGCAATCAGCAGTGCCACCCTGATTTTGTGTCGTTACTAACAATTGAGCTAGGGGTTGTCGGGCAGCATACCAGTGGTGTGCAACCAAGCGCTCAGGTACTAATGAAGACGGCATGCGCATTTTGCTGGTAGAAGATGACGGGCGACTGGCTGACTCCCTGGCCGAAATTTTGGTGGCTCAGCGCTATACCGTTGACTTGGCCTGCGATGGTGAGGCGGGGTGGAACCGGATCAGCGCGATCGCCTACGACCTGATCTTGATGGATGTCACCCTGCCCCGGCTGGATGGCATTGGGCTATGCCTGCGACTGCGCGATCGCGGCATTGCGACCCCGGTGCTCATGCTCACCGCCCGCGATACCAGCTCCGACAAAGTCGTCGGGCTCGATGCGGGAGCCGACGCCTATATGGTCAAGCCCTTTCATCTAGAAGAACTGCTGGCCCAGGTGCGGGCTTTGCTGCGGCGAGGGCAAGCCAGCGTTGCTCCTGTGCTCAGCTGGGGCGTGCTCACCCTCGACCCTGCCAGCTATGAGGTGAACTACCACCGCACCCCCATTCGCCTCACCCCCAAAGAATTTGCGCTGCTAGAAGCCCTACTCCGCTACGGTCGGCGGGTGCTGAGTCGAGCCGCCATCATTGACCAGATCTGGCACTGGCAGGACGCTCCCGAAGAAAACACGATCAAAAGCTACGTTAAAACGCTGCGGGCCAAACTCAAAGCCGCCGGAGCCCCCTCCGACTTAATCGAAACCGTCCACGGGCTGGGCTACCGCCTCAAGGCGCTGAAGTAAAGGCGATTCCCGCTGAATTGAGCTATGAAATTTAAGGTAGAAAACTAGAAAATTGAGAACGGATTCTCATTGTTAAAAAGTTAAAAACTGCGGACAATCTCCACCATTTCTCCCCGTTTTCATCCCTAAAACATTCACCCCACCGGCCTAATCTAAGCCCTTAAGTTGTGCAGGCAACGCATGAGTGAACAAGCCAGGATTGAATTTATTCTGTAGCGAATGATGCAATCTTAGCCTCAATTTCAACCCTTGTAAATCATTCTGCCAAACATAGCCACCCGGCCTGCGCAGTTACTTAAGTTTTGCCGTTCTGAGGGAGAACTCAACCATGACGGACGATCCAATTCGCTTAGATGCTTCGGGCGGAGCCGCCCAGGTGCTCGATGAACCCATTAGCTCATCGCTGTTTCCGCCCCCCGACATGATCTATGGGCTGCACGCCAAGCCACCCCTGGGCGATACCCTATCGGCGGCGCTGCAGCACGTGATGGCCGCCTTTGTAAATATCATTGCCCCAGCTTTGGTGGTGGGAAATGCCATTGGGCTGGAGGCCAGCGACATTAGTTTTCTCATTAGCATGTCGCTGTTTATGTCGGGGGTTTGTACTTTTATTCAGGTCCATAAAGTCGGGCCGGTGGGGTCTGGTCTACTGAGTATTCAGGGCACCAGTTTCGCCTTTGTGGGCACCCTGGTCACCGTGGGCACCGCCGCTGTTGAAGGGGGAAGAACGCCGCTGCAAACCCTGTCTTATCTACTGACCATTTGCATTGTGGCCTCGTTTATTGAAATCATTCTCAGCCAGTTTATTCGTCCGCTCAAAAAGGTGATGACGCCCCTGGTCAGCGGTATTGTGGTGCTGATGATTGGCCTCAGTCTAATTCAGGTGGCGATGGTGGCGATGGCCGGTGGTCCTGCCGCCCGCGCCGACGGCAGCTTTGCCAGTCTGCAAAACCTGGGGGTGTCGATGCTGGTGCTGACGGTGATTATGGTGCTCAACTTCACCGGCAGTTCTTTCCTGCGCATGTCGGCGATTTTGATTGGGCTGGTGGTGGGCTACCTGGTGGCAACACCCCTGGGCATGCTCAACTTTAGCGGCTTGTCGCAGCTATCCTACGTCACCATTCCCATTCCCTTTCGCTACGGATTTGACTTTGGCCTGGCGGGCTTTATTCCCCTGGCGTTTCTGTTTGTGATTACCACCATTGAGTCGATTGGCGACCTCACCGCTACTTCCATGCTGGTGGGCGAACCGATTGAGGGCGATCTCTATCTGAAGCGAATCAAGGGCGGCATTTTGGGGGATGGGGTCAACTCACTGCTGGCCGCCATTTTCAACACATTCCCCAACACCACCTTTAGCCAGAACAACGGCGTCATTCAGCTGACCGGGGTGGGCAGCCGCTACGTGGGCTATTTCATTGCGGGCATTCTCTTCTTGCTGGGCCTGTTTCCCATCATTGGCGGGCTGTTTCAGGCCATGCCCCAGCCGGTGCTGGGGGGGGCCACCCTGCTGATGTTTGCCTCGGTGGTGGCCTCGGGCATTAAAATTCTCAGCGGTGTGGAGATGAACCGCCGCAGCACGCTGATTTTGATTGCGTCGCTGGGGCTGGGCATGGGGGTTTCGTTTGTGCCCGATGCGCTGGCTAATACCCCCTACTTCATTCGCGGCGTCTTCTCGTCGGGCATTGCCACGGGCGGCACGGTAGCGCTCTTTCTCAACATGGTGGTGCCCGGTGTGCGCGAGTAGGCTCTGCCTGGGGATACTAGCTTTGGCATGACGGATGTTCCTCATCGGGGGCCAGGAAACCCTGGCCCCCTTTATCGCGCGTTACAGCATCGCGCTGGGGCGTTCCGCTAGGCTGGCGATAGAAACAGCGTCAGGGCGCGGTGATCCAGGGATTGTACCTTGGCGGTATCGTTGAGGTCTTCGACTACCCGGTTCAGCAGGTCGGTGGCGCGATCGCGGTGCTGGTGTTCTCGCCCCCGCAGCCGCACCAGAAACTTGACAGAATCTCCCTTGTCCAGCCACTGGGCCGCCCGCTTGATGCGCAGGGCGTAGTCAGATTCACCAATATTGGGGCGAAACTTAACTTCTTTTACAGACGGACGCGAGGTCTGCTTCTGGCGCTTATTCTGCTGATACTGGAGCTTGCCGTGGTCCATGATTTTGGCCACGGGAGGACCATCTTCACTGGGAGAGACGACCACCAGGTCGAGCTTGCTCTCTTTGGCCATCTTGAGGGCGTCTCTAGTATCGGTAACACCCAAATTTTCACCAGTCTGAGTAATCAACAGAACCTCGGGGTCCCTGATGTCGCGGTTAACAATGGCTTTCTGCTTCTTAGCGATAAGACAAATCTCCAAATTCTACAAATGCGAAATTGACTCAAGGATAACCTGTACCTAGAGCAGCGGCATCTTTCCACTGACAGGTCGCCTGAATGTCCAACGCCAGGCATGCGAGAAGACAAAAACAGGGGTAGGTTGTTTCTATTCTAGCGGTAGCTGCACCGTTACCGTAGTGCCCTCACCCTCGGTGCTGTTGAGCTGCCAGGTGCCTCGGTGTAGGGTGACGACGGTGTGCACAATCGCCAGCCCCAGACCGCTGCCGGGGCGATCGCCCACGTTGCTGCCGCGCTGAAAGGCGTCGCGAATGGTGGCCAGATCGGCGGTGGGAATGCCCCGGCCAAAATCCTGCACCGTCAGCGTTGCCTGCTGGCCGTCGTTGCGGAGGGCAACCTGAATGGGCTGGTCGGGAGGGGAATAGTTGGCGGCATTGAGCAGCAGGTTGGTCAGCAGCGATCGCATCAGTCGCCGGTCCCAAAACGCCGTCACGGGAGAGGCCGGAGCCCTCAGGCCAACGGGCTGATGCACCTGGAGCTGCATCTCGTCTATCACCTCCTGGCAGAGCTGCACAGCATTCAGCAGTGCCGGATTAAACTCCAGCTTGCCCGCCTCGGCCCGGGTGAGGGTGAGCAAATCGGCAATCTGCAGTTCCATGTGCCTGGCGGTCACCAAAATGCGCTCCACTTTGGTTTGGGCCTGGGCTTGAGCCTGATTTTGAGGTAGATGCGCCACATCCCCCCGAAGCGATTCCGCCGACAGCAAAAGGGTACTCAGGGGCGTTCGCAGCTCGTGGGAGGCCATCGAGAAAAACTTGAGCTTCATCTCGCCTAGGGTTTGGGCACGAGCCAGTTCGGCGTAGAGGTTGCGCAACAGCAGGGCTAAACTGCCGGTAAGCAGCAGCCCGGCGAGCAGGGTCAGCGGTGCTCCGTAGCCCCGCCGCAGATCGTAGGTTACGGCGGGCGCAAACACCACCTGCCACTGGCGCTGGCCCAAGGTGAGGGG
>PYER01000174.1 GCA_003017855.1 filamentous cyanobacterium CCT1 | reverse complement strand
CTACGCCGACCCCAACGACTGGTCAGAGCCTATGCCCACCGACCAGCCCAACCAGTGGATGGCGATACTGACCAAGATCTTGCTTGTTGAGTAGCTGCCTCTAGCGAGACCGGGTGCCTGCTACTGCCAGCAAAATCTTGGCGTAAAACAGCAGGCACTCGGTCGCCAAACGCGAACTGGCATAGCTGTTTGGTTTGTTGCGGCTTGCGATCGCTAAACTGCAGCCTCAGATCGCCAATGTGGCACAGCAGATCGGCAAAACTGGCACAGCAGATCGGCAAAACTGGCACAGCAGATCGGCAAACTGCGACCTCAGATCGCCAATGTGGCACAGCAGATCGGCGATCTGGCACAGCAGATCGCTAAACTGCAGCCTCAGATCGCCAATGTGGCATAGCAGATCGCTAAACTGGCACAGCAGATCGGCAAACTGCAGCCTCAGATCGTCAATTGCAGTTGTCACATAGTTCCTGTAGGTTGGGGGAAACGCAGTGGAACCCAACAGCAATAAGCCTTGTTGGGTTTTGCTGGCGCGCCACCCAACCTACAAATTTAGGACTGACACACCACCAGGCCACAGGTGTCGTATGGCAGCTCAACGCTTTCAGGCTTCTACAAAAGAACCCCGGCTATAAAGCAGCCGGGGTTCTCTGGATGTACCTTAGGGCAGACCAAATTCGGGCTGCCTCAGGACGCTCTAGTAGTCGAAGTCGCCGCCCATACCAGCGCCAGCGCCAGCGGCAGGGGCCTTGGGCTCGGGCTTGTCGACCACAATGCACTCGGTGGTCAGCACCATCGAGGCGATCGAGGCCGCGTTTTGCAGCGCCGAGCGGGTCACCTTGGCGGGGTCGACAATGCCAGCCTCAAACATGTCGACGAATTGGTTGTTGGCGGCGTTGTAGCCAACGGTGAAGTCTTTCTCCTTCACCTGCTCAACGATGACGGCCCCGTTGAAGCCCGCATTCTCGGCGATGCGGCTGAGGGGAGCGGTGAGGGCGCGGGTGACGATCTGGGCACCCAGCAACTCTTCGCCGCTGAGGTTGTCGCTGGCCCAGGCTTCGAGCTGGGGGGCCAGGTGGGCCAGCGTGGTACCACCGCCGGGGACGATGCCCTCTTCAACGGCAGCTTTGGTGGCGTTGATGGCGTCTTCGAGGCGCAGCTTGCGGTCCTTCATCTCGGTTTCGGTGGCGGCCCCGACTTTGATCACGGCCACACCGCCAGAGAGCTTGGCCAGGCGCTCCTGCAGCTTCTCTTTGTCGTAGGTCGAGTCGGTCTCGTCGATCTGACGACGGATCTGCTCGCAGCGGGCCTTGACCTGCTGCTCGTTGCCTTCGGCGACGACGGTGGTGGTGTCTTTGGTGATGGTGATGCGACGGGCGCTGCCCAGCATGTCAACTTTCACGTTGTCGAGCTTAAGGCCGGTGTCTTCAGAGATCACCTGCCCGCCAGTTAATACAGCGATGTCTTCGAGCATGGCCTTGCGGCGATCGCCGAACCCAGGCGCTTTCACCGCAGCTACATTCAGCACGCCGCGCATGCGGTTCACCACCAGAGTCGCCAGAGCTTCTTTCTCAATGTCTTCGGCGATGATCATCAGGGGCTTGCCGGAGCGCGCGACTTGCTCCAGTACAGGCACCAGGTCCTGCACCAGGGCAATTTTCTTGTCGGTGAGCAGAATGTAGGGCTCATCCAGCACCGCTTCCATGCGCTCGGTGTCGGTGACAAAGTAGGGCGACAGGTAGCCCTTGTCAAAGCGCATCCCCTCGGTGACCTCCAGTTCGGTGGTCATCGACTTGCCCTCTTCTAGGGAAATAACGCCCTCGCGACCGACTTTATCCATGGCGTCGGCAATCATCTGGCCCACTTCATCGTCATTACCGGCGGAGATGGAGCCAACCTGGGCGATGGACTTGGAGTCGCCAACAGGGCGGGCGTGCTCAGCAATTTTCTCAACTAGAAAGGCGGTGGCTTTGTCGATACCGCGCTTCAGCGAGATGGCGTTGGCCCCAGCGGCGACGTTGCGCAGACCCTCTTTGACGATCGCGTGGCCCAGCACGGTAGCGGTAGTGGTACCGTCGCCCGCAGCATCGTTGGTTTTGCTCGCCGCCTGGCGCAGCAGGGAAACGGCGGTATTTTCAATATGGTCTTCTAGCTCAATTTCTTTAGCAATGGTGATGCCGTCATTGATGATTTGGGGCGCGCCGTACTTTTTCTCCAGCACCACGTTGCGGCCTTTGGGGCCAAGGGTGACGGCGACGGCTTCGGCCAGCATGTCGAAGCCGCGCTCCAGGGCGCGACGGGCATCTTCGTTGTAGGTGATCGTTTTAGCCATAGGTGAAAAAATCCTCCCAGCAAGAATTGTTGACTAACTGCGTTGTGTTTGAGGTCTGGTAGGGTGTGTCACGGCAACGCCTGACGCACCGAGCTTGGTTCAAGAGAATGTCTCGAAAGGGTGAGACATCTCCTTCAAGAGTTTTCCGAGCGGTGCATTGCTGTGCTAATGCACCCTACGGGTTGAGCGGCGATCGCCCGGGTTGATGGTGGGCGGTGCCCACCCTATGGGGCAAAATCCGAGCTTCGACAAGCTCAGCTACCGAGCTTCGACAGGCTCAGCTACCAAGCCAAAAGCGGCCTAGGCCAAAGCGGCCAGCACGTCAGACTCGCGCAGCAGCACGTACTCATCGGTGCCCAGCTTGATGTCGGTACCGGCATATTTGGAGTAGAGCACCTTGTCGCCGACCTTGACTTCCATCGTTTGGAACGAGCCATCGTCGTTGCGCTTGCCGGGGCCAACCTGCACCACTTCGCCCACCTGGGGCTTTTCTTTTGCGGTGTCGGGGAGCAAAATGCCGCCAGCGGTTTTTTCTTCGGCGGCGCTGACCTTGACCAAAATGCGATCGCCCAAAGGTTTAACAGTTGACACACTCAGGGTGACAGCTGCCATGTTGTACCTCCAAATAGTTGGCAATAATAAGGATGAATTGGGTGGGAAGCGGTTTAGCACTCTCGCTTCCTGAGTGCTAATTTAGCCGCCCAAAAGTTCCCTCGGCAATTCTGTGGAAGGTGTGGTTTGCCGAACTTACCCCTGCCATTCACCGAACACAATTGACTGCGCTACCTTCCCGATGCGTCCCAAATCCTCATCTAGCATGGGTGGCCAGACGACACCTGCCTTTTGCCCCTGGGCGTAGAGCTGGCGGCTTTCGTAGGAGAGAATGAACAGGGCCTTGGTGAGGGTGCGATCGAGGGTGGGTTCGGTTTTGAGCCCTTCAAACAGCACTTTGAGGGCGAGTAAAAGAGAGGTTACCTGGCCAGGAATGGGCGGTTTGCCCTGGCGTAGGCAGGCGATGAAGGTATCGGGTAAGTCGTCGCTGGTGCCGAGGGTTTGGCGCACCACAAAGCTGTGAGCGGTTTCAAAGTCCATAGGGGTAACGTTACCTGAATGGGGTGACTGAGCCCCGCGCGTGCTGATAGATGGCGATCGAGCCAAAGCGATATCTGCCCCAGTTTACTGCCTGAGCCGTATTTCAGCGGTATTTAGCAGGAAGGGGCGGCTCCTGGCAGGCTGATAAGGCGTCTGAAGTTTAGGGCAAGCTGAGCATGACTGGCGGGCGCCAGTTGTTAACCCAGACTTTGACAGGTAAGTATGACCATCCCTTCTCCACCGACTATTCCCTTTGTGGATTTGACTTGGCAGCATGCCCCGCTACAAGAGGCGATTCAAGGGGTGATAAAGGCCGTCATGACCCAGGGTGACTTTGTGCTGGGGCAGGCTTTGAGCGATTTTGAAACCCGCTTTGCTGCCGCCTGTGGCACTCGCTTTGGGGTGGGCGTAGGCTGCGGCACCGATGCGATCGCCCTTGGGTTGATGGCCTGCGGTATTGCTGCCGGGGATGAGGTGATTTTGCCGGCCAACACCTTTGTCGCCACGCTAATTGGGGTGCTGCGGGCGGGGGCAACGCCTGTACTGGTGGACTGCGATCGCGCCACCGCCCTGATCGATCTTGCCGCCGCTGAGCAAGCCATTACCCCCCGCACCCGCGCCATTGTGCCCGTGCACCTCTACGGCCAGATGGTACCGCCCCAGGCGCTGCAAGATTTAGCCGATCGTCATCGCCTGATTGTATTTGAAGATGCCGCCCAGGCCCATCTGGCCCAGCGTGACGGCTATACCGCCGGTTCGCTGGGGCTGGGGGCCGCCTTTAGCTTTTACCCCAGCAAAAACCTGGGTGCCCTGGGCGATGGCGGTATGCTGGTGACGACGGACGAACGGGTGGCAAAAGTGGCGCGATCGCTGCGCAACTACGGGGCCGCCAGCAAGTACTACCACACCGAACCCCAGGGCACCAACAGCCGCCTCGATACCCTGCAGGCCGCCGTGCTCAACGTCAAACTGCCCTACCTGCAGGGGTGGAACCAGGCCCGCCACGCGATCGCTCAGCACTACGATCGCAGGCTCGCCCCCCTGGCCGAATGCGGCATCGTAACCGTACGCAATGACGCTGGCCCCGGCCACATCTATCACCTCTACGTCGTGCGCGTCACCGAAACCTGCCCCCTGGGCCGCACCGAACTCCAGACTCAACTCACCGCCGCTGGCGTCCAAACCGGCATTCACTACCCCATTCCCTGCCACCTGCAACCCGCCTTTCGCTCCCTCGGCTATGGCCCCGGCTACTTCCCCGCAGCCGAAGCCCTCAGCCAGGAAATTCTCTCGCTGCCCATGTACCCCGGCATGACCATCGAGCAAGTCGATTATGTGGTAGACGCTATGGTGGAAGCAGTTTTTGCCGTGCGATCGCCCGTCCTTCTGCAAGAGGTGAGGGGATGAGGGGATGAGGAGGTCGTTCCCTGGTCGTGCGGCGAAGCAGCCGCAGCCGCGACTACCTCACCTACCTCATCTCCCCAATCTTCCTTACCTTCCTCACTTACCTCATCTTCCTGACCCTCTCCATTCCCCAGCGCGGCCAAGATTCGTCCGATGCGGCGAATGTGGCCTGAAAAGGTTGACAGGCTTTGCTCGATCGACTGCTCGTCGCCAATGTCGGCTAGCACCTGTTCAAACCAGGGCAGTTCCACCGGTTCGCGGGCGGGAATGTAAAGACCGACGCGGGCCATCAGCGCCGCCAGACCAAGGGTTTTGAGGGTGACGGTTTTGCCGCCGGTATTGGGGCCGGTAATGGCCACCACCCGCAGGTCGGGGCGAATTAGCAGGTTGATCGGTACCACCTCGGGGCCTTGCTCGTGGCGCTGCTGCCACACCAGCAGGGGGTGACGCAGCTGGCGCAGGGTGGTTTGCTCATGGGGCTCGGTAAAGCGGGGCGGGTTAGCCCCCAGCCACAGCGAGTAGCGGGCGCGGGCATGGGCTAAGTCCAGCTCGGTGACGATCGCCAACAGCGCCGAAAGATCGTCGTAAACCACCGCTACCGCATCGCTGAGCTGGCGCAAAATGATCTCTTCCTCGGTTTTTTCCTGGCGGTGCAGCTGCCGCAGGCGGTTGCCCAGCTCGACCACTGCCTGGGGCTCGATGTAGAGGGTGGCCCCGCTGGCCGAGGCGTCGTGCACAATGCCGGGTACGGCATCTTTTTGGGGCGCTTTGACGGGCAGCACAAAGCGATCGCCCCGCTGGGTAATCAAAGGCTCCTGCATAGCCCCGGCCTGGCGCTGCAAAATGCGCTGCAGCCGCTGCTGAATATCTTGACGGGTGGACTTGATGCGATCGCGAATGCCCCCCAGTTTGGGGCTGGCCCGGTCGGTTACATCGCCGCGATCGTCGATGCAGTGGTAAATTTGCTGCTCCAGGTCGGGGTGGGTGCTGAGGTCGGCCACCAGCGCCTGCAGCACCGGCAGATCTTCAGGCGGCTGGCTATCGATGGTGCGGCGCAGTTGGCGGGCGCCGTTGAGGGTAGTGGCGATCGCCAGCAGCTCCTCACCACTCAGCAACCCCTGGCGATAGGCCCGTTCCACCGCTGCCCCCACGTCGCGAATGCCGCCAAAGTTGAGGCCGTTATTGTGTTCCTCTAGCCAGTAGGCCTCCTGGGTTTGAGCCAGCAACGCCTCACTGGCCACTTGGCTAGATGGAGCCACCAGCACCTGAGCCGCCAGCGTCCCCATCTTGGTTGCCGCAAACGTTGACAGGTGCTGACACAGCCGAGGCCATTCCAGCAGGTTCAGGGTTTCTTGATGAATCAACGATAGCTCAGACAGAAGAATACGCTCATTTAGGCAGATACATTACTTTTAGTATAGAGAATTCAGTCTGGAGAACTTCCCCTCCGCCAGTCTAAAGAACTGGTTCAACGAACGCAGCCCATTTCCGTGGTTCAACTGATTTGCCCTGTGACGCAGACCAGTAAAATCTGAGTCCCAATTTCGGTAAAGATACTCAGCCCCTTCCCCTAAGTCAGTTGTTAAGCCCTCCTCAATAATGGCCCACCTGCGGCAGACGACGGGCATTCTAGGTATTAGAGTAATGTGCACTACAGCAACAGAGGTATCCGCTGACGCCGAATGCCGCCGCTTCGCTATCCCAGACTCACCCTTTGAGCCTTCACCCCGCTGCCCTCAATCGCTCATACCCTCACTATTCCTTACCTATCCCGGTTCCCGCATCTGTGCTTGAAAACGACCTGATCAACGCCGCTGCCCTAACGGCAACCATTGATCCCTCGCCCCTCAGCGTGGACGCAGAGGACTCTTTGCACCAGGTCATCGAAGCGATGGGTCAGGCTGCCAAAACCTACGCTCTGGTTTACTCCAGTGGTGCTTTATTGGGGGTTTTCAGCTACGACAATGCCGCCCGGGCCGCTACCCACCAGGTCAACTTTAGCCAAACCCCAGTCACCCACTGGATGACTCCGCTCGACCGGCTGCGCCCCCTCAGTACTGCCCTGGCCTGGCCCCGGGGCTTCAGCCGCCTTCACCCCGAGCAGCCCTACCTGCCCGTGGTCGATCAGGCCCACCACTGGCTGGGGCTGCTGACTCCAGATGGTTTCTGTACCCTACCCGACAGTGCTGAGATGGTATCTACCAGCGGGGCTGAGCTCACCGCCTGTCACTACTCCGTCGCTCTATTTCAGCAGCAGCAAGAACGGCTGGCGCTGGCGCTCCAGGGTGCCCAAATGGGGACCTGGGACTGGGACCTGGCCCAGGGAACCATTGTGATTTCAGATGAGCAAGAGCGGCTGCTGGGTCTAGCCCCAGGTGAATTTGACGGTAGCTACGACACCCTCTTCACCTACCTGCACGACGACGATCAGGCCGTCGTACATCAGGCCCTGCAGCAGTCAATACAGCTCAAACAGCGCTACGGTGTCGAGTTTCGAGTGCTGCACCGCGATGGCCAGACCCGCTGGCTGTCGGCTCGGGGGCAGGTGTTTGATGACGGCGAACATGCCCCTCGACTGGCTGGAGTCACCCTCGACATATCCGACCAAAAGCGAGCCGAAGCCGAAATTAAGCTTCAGTCGCAGCGGGAGCGGCTGATTGCCGAGATTGCTCAGCGCATTCGGCATCTGCTCGATTTAGACAGCATTTTGGCCCAAACCGTCACCTCGGTGCAGACATTTATCGAGGCCGATCGCGTCATTGTGATCCAGTGCGGGGCCGATATGAGCGGCGAGGTCATTCAAGAGTCACAGTCTGGAGCCTACCCACCCATGCTGGGCTGGGCGCTGCGCGATCCCTGGTCGGTAGGCAAAACGTTTTTGGCCCACTACCAGGCCGGGCGCGGACTGGCCGTTGAGAATGTCTACACCCAGAATTTGTCGCCTAACCAGCTGGCGTTTTTAGAATACTTTCAAATTCAGGCCGAAATCGTGGTGCCTCTACTGGAAGATCAGACCCTGTGGGGGCTGCTAATCGCCCACCAGTGCCGATCGCCGCGGACCTGGCGCACCTCCGATGTGCGGCTACTGCAAAACCTGGCGACTCAGGTGGGCATCGCCATTCAGCAGGCCAAAATGCACCGTGAGCTAACGCTGGCTAACCAGCGGCTCAAACGTATGGCCTACCTGGATGGCCTCACCCAGGTCGCCAATCGCCGTCGCTTTGAGCAGTACCTCGATCAAGAATGGCGGCGCATGAGCCGTGAAAATGGTCCGCTTTCGCTGATTATGGCAGATATCGACAGTTTTAAGGGCTTTAACGATCGCTACGGTCACCAGGCCGGCGACAACTGCCTGCGACTGGTGGCCCGCCTGCTCACCCGCGCCGCCAAACGCCCCGGTGACCTGGTCGCTCGCTACGGCGGCGAAGAATTTGCGCTGGTGTTGCCCAACACCGATCTAGCCGGAGCCGAAACCGTAGCCGAAGACATTCGTCTGCTGGTGCGCGGTCATCGGATTGCCCACGAGGGTTCGGCGGTAGCCAAAATCGTCACCATGAGCCTTGGGGTGGCCAGCGCCCTACCCGCCATCGGCGGCAGCTCTGCCGATCTAGTCAAACGGGCCGATGATGCCCTCTACAGCGCTAAAAATCATGGCCGCGACCAGGTCCGGGTAGATGGGGAGCCGCTGCCAAGCTAGGGCGGCTGTGACGGTGACAAATACGTGAGGCCGACTGACATCTGTATCCGCCAGTCGTGGCCCAACAAAACTGGGCCTGGCAGAATAGACAAAGACAAAAGAAAAAGGCGCTGTTCTCAGGGTATTTTCAGCCATTCGGGTTCTAATTATGGTGCTGGTGGGCTATTGCAGAGCAGGGACAGGTCTCTCGGCCTAGGCTGGAACCATACCTGGCTTGCAGCCACCCTGCTCAAGATGCCGCTATTGTCGTAGCTAACCTGCGGTGGTCGCTGCACAGGCAGCAACCTTCGTCGGCACACCTCGCTTTTACTTGAGCCGACCGCCCTGGTAACTGTTTTGCCAATGCTGTTTTACTGACAAAAATTTCATGGTTCAGTCTCCCCCATCACCTGCCGCTACCGTTACCCCCTTTGACCAGCGGCTCGACCAGCCCTTGACTAAGCTGCCAATCAGCGTGCTGCAAATCAATCTGGGTCGTAAGTGCAACTTGGCCTGCACCCACTGCCACGTTGAGGCTGGCCCCCACCGCACCGAAGAGCTTTCGACCGCCGTGACCGATCAGCTAATCGAGCTGATGCGCCGGTTTCCGCAAATTACCACCGTCGATTTGACCGGCGGTGCCCCCGAGATGAACTACGGCTTTCGCCCCTTGGTTGAGGCGGCGCGCGAACTGGGAAAGACGGTCATGGTGCGATCGAACCTGACGATCTTTTTTGCGCCGGGCTTTGAGGATCTGCCCGACTACTTTGCCCGCCATCAGGTACAGGTGGTGGCCTCGCTGCCCTGCTACCTCGAAGACAACGTCAACAAGCAGCGGGGAGCCGGGGTCTACAGTGAGTCAATTCGGGCCCTGCAGCGTCTCAACCAGCTGGGCTACGGCCACGACCCGGCCCTGGGTCTGGACCTGGTGTACAACCCGCCCGTGCCCCGCAGCGCTGAGTTTTCCCTCACTCCCAGCCAGGCTGGGCTACAGAGCGATTATGAGGAGTATTTGCGATCGCACTTTGGCATTGTCTTCAACCACCTCTATACCATTACCAACCTGCCCATTGGCCGGGTGAAGCAGTACCTGCAGGGCAAAGATCTCTACTGGCCCTACCTGCGCTTTTTGGCCGATCACCACAACCCCGCCACCGTCTCCAACCTGATGTGTCGCAACCAGCTCTCGGTCGACTACGAAGGCATTCTCTACGACTGTGACTTCAACCAGATGGAGGCTGTCCCCTCCCTGTCGTCCAGTGGTCAGCCCCTAACCGTGGCCGATCTGCTGACTGCTAACTCGCTCGACTTGATTACGAAGATACAGACGCGCCCCTTCTGCTATGGCTGCACGGCTGGGGCAGGGTCAAGCTGCGGCGGTGCTTTGACCTAGTTTGGTCTGTGGCTCGGGCGTGGCTGCGTTGGTGGGAGGATTGTGGTTATAGCCGTAGCCATCATGGTTAGGACGTTTATTCAAGAGGATGCTGGATCGTCATTCCCGCGCAGGCGAGAATCCACGTCAGAGTAGCTGTTCTCGAATGGATTCCCGTGACTACGGGAATGACGGTTTTGCCTGTACCGACCTCAGTGGCTGTAGCTAGAGAATTGACGACACGCCCTTCACAGCGTTGGGAAATCGGCGGCTAGGCTGGCCCCCTCTAGACCCAGGGCAGAAGCATATTTCTGAATAAAGGCGCGAATGTAAAACGGCTCTGGCAGCTGTTTTAAATTGCCAGATTCGATCGCTTTGAGGGTGTAGGGCTGAATAAATGTCTGCTGATAGACATCGTCTAGCGACAGGGCTTTTTCCTGGCGAATCTGCTGTAGGTAGGCGCCAACTTTTTGCAGGCTGGCCTGCTGTACGGCAGCGAAATCGGCCCTGGCCTGCAGCTTTTTGGCCAGGGTTTCATGGATGTAGTGGCGCTGGTCAGAAAAGCGCACCGAGGGGGCCGAGGCTGAGGTTGTTTGGGGACGGGCCGAAATAGCGTCGGGCCGGGGTTGTGCGGTGACGCGCTGGGGAGTGGCTGGGGCCGGTCGAGGCATGGACTCTTCTAGGGTAAACCCCTCAGGCTCACTGTCTTGCAGGCGCTGGTCCAGGCGGTACCGATTGAGCAGGCCCAGGGCCACCAGGGTTGTGACCGGCAGAGTAGCGACCGCCACCTGCTGAGCCGCGATGGATATGGCCGCCGTTGCGCCCGCCCCCAAAATCAGAGCGTACTCTGAGGAGGGTGGCAGCTTCGAGCCAGAAAATTGAGGAGTCTTCATAGCATCTTCAGGGAGTTTCTATGATTTACCTTTTCGCTAAGGGCCGTTCTTCATCCGGAAGGAGCAGCTAAAGTTCTGTCGCTGGGCGAGCGACCCGACTTGGCCTGCCAGTAACTTCGAGGAATAGTTGGGGCGAGCAATGGCTGCTGGTATCGGCAGGTCGGTCCCTGTATCGCTAGCGGGGCCACAGCCGCGAGGCCGCCCCCGATCGGCCCAGGTAGTAGGGGCGCAGATATTGCCAAACGGCCACAAACCAGCGCCGTGCCGCCTGGCTGGAGGGGCCTCGGTAGCGGCAGAGTACGCCCGCTTGCAGGCGCGTAACGCCCGCGTCGCCCGCTTGACCACTGGGCCACAGCTGCCGGAGAGCCTCAATGTGGGACGTTTCGAAGCCATAGCCGAGCAGGGCAAAGCTGCCCACCACCGGGTACCCAGCCAGGCCGTTGGGGCTGTGCAGGGGAGCGCTGCCGCCCACCAGCTGCTGGCGATCGCACCACAGGGGCCGGTCATCTTGCCAGACCTCGAGCTGCGATCGCCACTGGCCCCGCTCAAAGGTTTCGCCCCGAGCGCTGCGGCCAAAGCGGGTGATCTCCCAGCCAACCCAAATCGCGCCTGGGGCCAGATTTACCCGCAGCTGCTGCCGGTAGTGGGCCTGATTAAACACAATGGTTTCCTGAGGCATCCACTCCAGGCAGCTGCTGGGGGCCAGGGTGATCTCCACGGTCTGGCCAGATGGCAACTCGGGGCTGCTGCCGTAGACTTTGCTGGCGGCAGCGGTAGTGATTAACACCTGGGCGCGCGGCGCGGCGACGAGCTGCACCTCTAGACCGTCGCCCCCAACCAGCCCTCCGGCGGTGTGCACCAGCACGCTGTGGCACAGTTCCTCGCCCTCGGGGTAGAGGGGGCGCTGTACTCGCAGGGGCGCACGGGTGTAGGTCTGGGTGGGTATACACCGACCCGCCTCGACGGCATAGCTGAGACGGGCTATGCCGAGCCAGCCAGCCTGATCTGGCGGCGATGTTGACGACGGCGATAGGGTCATTTAACGCAGGTAGCTCTCCGGCACTGGAAACTCTGATCGCCCCGCCTGCATCCGCAGGTTTTGGCAGCGAATCAGCTCGTTGACGGTTAGCACCTGACGTCCCTCCAGGGGTGGCACCGACTCAATAGCGCGAATCAGTGCGGCAGCGGCCTCGGCCTGGTCGTAGCCGCGCCGCTGCGCGACTTGAATTGCTTTGTCGTCGGCGGCGATGTCGGTTTGGGGGCCGGTCACCCCTCGCCAGATCTGCCAGCCCGCCAGGGCGGTGACTCCAGCGGCGGCTATTACCCCCACCGCATCGCCCTGCAGCAGCTCGACCACGCCTCCGGCCAGCCCGGCCCCGGCCAAAGCCTGGTACCAGTTGGGCTTGAGCACGTTGGCCAGGGTGACCCAGCAGACGGTGCGCAAAAACAGCAGATCGCGATCGCTAACCGCCAGCTGATGCCACAGGTCGAGGTTGATGGAAACCGCGTGGGCCTGCTGCCAGGGGCGAGGAAACTCAGCCTTGATCACGCTCAGCTGGCGATCGTTGAGCATGAGCTTGGTTTTCATGCGGGCCGAGGCGGGCATTAGCTCCCGCAGTCGGCTAATTTCTGCGTTGGGGTTAACCACGGCCCTACCCTTTCAAAAACCACTCCTAAGCCTACCATTTCTAATCGCTAGAATAGCGCTCAGATAAGGGGCTGAAGTGATTGTGGCAACCGTTCAGGAGCCGCCGCTCAGCGCAGCCCCAGCCAGCTAAAGAAGGTCTGGCCCGTAACCAACTCCAGCAGCAGCAGCGCCACAAAACCCACCATGGCAAACCGCCCATTGATACGCTCGGCATAGCGGGTCCAGCCAAAGGCCGGAGTGGGTTCGGCAGCGGCTGCCGTCGTATTGGGGTCTAGCTGAGCGGAGGAAGCAGGATCTGAGGTCATGGCTAATGGGAGAATTGCTAATGAACACCTGTGAGAATTCTACCCGCAAACATCTACAAACGTCTGAGCCAAAGACTTCTACCTATGAATCCTTGCGGACTTTAAATCCTTCTTTAAGATAGTCTTTAATCGCTTCAGCTAGTTTTTCGTCAACGGTTTTCTTCTTTTCTTTCTTAGGAAAAAGAGTCGAGTTGGTCCACAAAATGAGGACCACAATAAGAACGGCAATAATGTCCATAGGTTTGGCTGTGACTTGGTTTCAGGGATCCAATCTGGCAGGCTGCAATTTAATATCTACAAATTACCGAGACACCTTTAGCTACAGGGAAGCAGCAGCCGATTCCGGAAATGAGTTGTTCAAACTATATCGAAAGATCTGAAAATGGAACGCCAAATTCGACGATTTGTTGGCTGAAACAATAAATACTTTCAACGTTGCTTCACGACAGGAAATTTGCTAGGCTAGCTTCTCAATTTTGAGCAAAGCCGTAATTTTAGCGGCAGCTAGAACGTAAATTAACAAGTCAAGACTGAGCTGCGGGACGAGGTAGCCGCAGGCTCAAATGGCCGGTGGGGTTGGTGCTGGGACCAAGCTGCTCTAGAGTGCCGTTTAAGTGGGGCATCAGACGAGCTGCCAGCTGATAGCGAAACTCGGGCGAAAGGGCGGCTACGGCTGGGGTTTGAGCCTCGCCAGGGTTGGCCCCCAGGTGAATAACCACGGCGCTGGCGGCGGCATCGTCGGCGACGGTGAGGCTGATTTGGGGGCTACCCTGGGCCAGGGCGGCTTCTACCAGCATGACCAGCACCTGCTCCAGCCAGGCGGCATCGGTCTGAATGCTCAGGCTGGCCTCCACAGGACCCAGGCTAAAGCGGCAGTGGCGGTTGATGCACTGCATTTGAACCAGGCGCTGCACCCGGATTAGCAATGGCTCTAGCAAAGTCGGCTGGAGCTGGGGTTGCAGGGTGCCAATATCGAGCTTAGAGAGCGTAATTAGCAGATCGAGGTTCTTGAGCACCGTCTGAATGGCCTGGTTGGCCTGAGCGACAAACTCGCGCTCCTCGGCGGGGTCTTCGCACAGGTCTTCGAGAATCAGCTGGTGCAGGCTGATAATTTGATTAATAGGCGACCTGAGTTCGTGGGAGGCGGTGCCCAAAAAGGCGGCGCGGTGCTGGGCCTGGTGGAGCAGGCGATCGTAGGCCAGCTGCAGGGTGGCTAAGTCGGTGAAGTCTTTGCCCTGGGGGTAGTCCATAGC
>PYER01000500.1 GCA_003017855.1 filamentous cyanobacterium CCT1 | reverse complement strand
TTCTCAAGATTATGAGCAATGTATTTGAGCGTTTTTGCTAGTAACTTAGACATGTTATCTTGCTCCTGTTAGATATGGAAATGTAGTGCAATTGAGAGCCTAACCATCCTGGATTTTGTCAAAACAGCTAATCGATAGCTACCCCGCTAAACGCTGAGTCAACCTAGCCCATTCTTGAATACCAGGGTTTGGAATATACTTCTTTTTGTTTTGTTTTTCTCTTAACTCATCTGTATGTTGAGAGCGCGAAATAGAACGCTCATTGCTAGTCTGCTGCTTTTCGCCTTGTTTATTCATCATCTCCTCGCTTTGCTGGATTAGGGCATTTTCAAACTGCTCTGTTACGGCGACGCTTTTCATGAGCTTTTTATAGGCAATATCGGCAAATTCATGGTCGAAGTGAGCTAGAGGATAGCCTTTGTGCTGCCAAGAGTAAAGAATTCTGCTGACTGATTCCGCCTTGTATCTTCCTTGATATAGGGCTTCGATAATGGCTGCCACCACCCATTTCTTTGGATATGAATACATCCAGCTACTAGTCAGGCCTTGTACATCTAACCCCTGCATATCGAAGCTGTAATGTGTGAGCAGGACTAAGGCAGAGAATTCTGGATTTATAGTCATCATTGATCTCCTTTATAGATTACAAAACTGTTAAAACAGGCTTTTTCTGAATCAGAATGCTGAGATATTCGCCGTTTCTCTTGCCTTGCTGAATGGGGCTCCAGTCATCACATCTGGCATATCGGAGCGAGTGAAGATTCTGAATGACATGCTTTATACCCTGTTTTGAACCTATAGCTAACAATTTAACGGGCTCATTATGCTTGCTCGGTAAATCCTTGCTACTTTCTTTAGAGTAGTTACTGCTTCGTTCTTGGACCATCAATGACGACCGAGCACTTTGGTTGCGTCGACCCGAGCCTCGCTGAATAGAAGCGGAAAAGAGACTCTGCACCTTTTTCTCTTCAATTTCTACTGCGCTAAGAATTTCATTTCTAGTGACGTAAATTGTCTCGACATCGCAAACCGGGCGGCACTTATAAAATAGTTCTTCCTGATCTGGTAGTGAGTAATCAACTTCCCACCACTGCCCAGAGCGATAGAACCTTGTACCCGGAACAATTCGAGAAGTTCCTTGCGCAGAGCGACTATCAGAATTCACAGAGCTTACTCTTGGTGTAACTGTGGATAGGGTTGCAGTGGTCATTGCTTAATTTTTCAACCTTGCTTAGTGATTGACTTAAACTGAGTTCCTCAAGGAAATCTCCCGTCCCAGGTCGAGGAAGGAACTGAGTTAACTTAAATCTACGCCAGAAGTAGATAAATGTCAACATCTAAATACCATAAATCTACGTGAGACGCAGAAACAGGCCATTCCTTGGCTTTGCGATAAACTTTTGGTGTAGATTCACGAGGCTGGCCGTGATCAAATGGAAGCTGAATGAAGTCATGTCAGGGCGGCGAGTTCGAAATAAGGATTTAGCCGAAGCTTTGGAGATCACTGAGAACTCTATATATAGATTGCGGAAGTCTGATGAGATGCCTCGTTTAACGCCACAGAGGTTGGCGGGTATCTGTGAAGCGCTGAATTGCCAGCCGGGCGAGCTTTTAGAATGGATTCCTGAATCTACAGCAAGTCCACGGGCAGTCGTGAATAATCTAGCTATCCGTCGGTCATCTGATTCAGCTGCAACGTCCCAACCGGTATTGGTGCAACATGCAGTCTCTAATGACTATCCAGCGCTCCCTCGCCAGGCTTTGACGCGCCTAACGCAATTTTGTCAGGAGATTCTGGCTCTTTCGTGGCAAGGTAATAGGCTTTATGGTCCTGGAGCAGTTGTTTTTTCTGATCTCAAAGAAGGTCCTCAAATTGCCTACGTAGAGAAAGACAAGTTAGTTGATCCAGATTGTCTCTTCGTCATTGAGCAGAATCGGCCAGAACTCAATGCAGTGGTTTTGTACTATTCTGGAGACGGCTACGATACTGACGATTATGAGCTTCTGACGTTGACGGGACCTCAATCCCCGCCAGAATGCTTCGTCTCTTTATATCAAGGCAAGTCTACCTAGTTATTGACGAGGACCTTCATTGCGAGGAGTTTGTTAAGTATGCCTCGGCTGACTAATCAGGGTCCATATTGTTGCTTGGAAGCCAGCAGACTCTGAGAGTACGCCAAATTTTTAGCATATTCTGCGATTTTAATTTGAGCTGTGTCGTAATGATGGCTCTCGGGGGCAACTTCTTCCATAAGTTTTATAGCCTCCATCCAGTACCTACTCACTAATTGATAATCTTTTAGTGAATTGGCCGATTGAATCTCTATAGCAGCTCTCATT
>PYER01000173.1 GCA_003017855.1 filamentous cyanobacterium CCT1 | reverse complement strand
GCGCTAGCGTCATAGCCCAGCCAAAACCCGTCGCCACCCAGCCCGGTCATGTGGGGGTAGACCACCGATAGGGCAGCCTGAACCGCGATCGCCGCATCCACCGCATTGCCGCCCTGGCTCAGTATGTTTAAGCCAGCAATGGAGGCTAGGTGGTGGGGGCAAACCACCATCGCCTTAGGCAATTGAGGACGAGACGTCGAGCGAGACATACCTGATTCAGGCCACATTGAGCATTGGGCCTAGAACATTAGCATTTTTAGTGATTGCAGGCCCATGTCTTGCGAGTCAGGGCTGGTAGACGAGGCCGTAGTTAAACCGAAACAAAGGCTCGATTAAGCGATGCCTGACCCATCCGCCTTTGTTAAGAAATGCCTCAGTTCGGTAGCAAATTGGCCACAAAGGCTTTTGCTCTCCAATTAGCCGTGCCAAAATGCCTGTGACTCCAGTTTGCGGCGCCTGACTGCGCCATTATCTGCCTTGGGAGATTTGAACATGCTGCTTTACGGGCTGAGTATCTTGGCTACGGCGCTGTCGCTGCTGCTGGTAGACGCGCTCTTCTCCGGTGTCGTGCTGGCCAACTTTCCGGCTGCTATGGTGGCGGCGGTAGCGATTGGCATTGTCAACGGCATTATTAAGCCAGTGCTGTTTATCTTGTCGCTGCCTATTACTATCGTGACCCTGGGCCTGTTTTCGCTGGTGCTCAACGGTATCTGCTTTTGGCTGGCATCATTGATTACACCGGGGTTTTCGGTCAATGGATTTTGGGCCTTTATCGTTGGCCCCATTGTGCTATCGGTGGCCTCTACCGCGCTGAACAATTTTTTTGTAGGGCAGGTCGCCAAACCTACACCGGGCGAAATTGAGGGCCAAAGCTAGGGCCTGTGATCAATTCATTACCTGCAGCCCAAGCAACAGCGGTACAGCCCCTAGCCTGTCTTTTGAGTCGGGCATGGCAACGCTGATGGAAAAAGGAATGTAGCGAGAATTGATGACATTCCCTAGGCATCTGCGCCAAGGGGGTAGGCCCAGCAAAGAGCCCGGCCTCTCCGTGCTAAAGACATGACTGTGATGCTAGTGGGTTGACTGCAAGCCTTGAGAGTGGCTCTGCCGGTGGGACTCTCGAAACCAGTGATAGGCTACTCTATTCAGCCCTAAACCCACAGCAACCAGCCAGGCCATCAGCGTCACCTGGTACCAGGCAACGGGCAGAATGCTCATATCCACCACCAGGTGGGCCACATTCAGCACCGAGTACACCAGCGTCAGCCAAAGGTGGGCCAGGCGATACTGCCGAGAGTCAAAAAAGCAAATGCCTACCATAGCCATGAGTGGCAGAATAAAAAATGCCAGCATGAGCCATAGAACCGATGATATTTCGCTGATGTCGGTAGCTACATGGCCGTGGGGTGCCAACACGCTCAGACCGTGAAACAGCGGTATCAGGGCCAGCTGGGTATGGAACAGCGTACCCAGCAAAAACACCGTCCACAGGGCTATGAGCTGGTCAGCCATCGATGGCCGACCCAGATTCTGACTGGCCATCTCTCTACCTCCTTCGCTAAACAACGCTAATGCAAATCTTCCTCGCTGCGCTCAAGCAGATTGTCTCGGGTGTGTTCGGCCTGGTGATGCTGATTGGCCATCGACTGACGCGCCTTTTCGTCCACCGTCTGGTCTGACGGCTGGTGCAGTTCTTCTTCACTGCGTTCGAGCCGATTGTTTTGGCTGTGTTCGGCCTGCTGTCGCTGCTGGGTAAGGCGCTGGCGAGACTGTTCGTCTTGATTAGTCATGGTTTGGTTAGGGTGGCGACTACCTGCTGATCGGGTTTGCAAAAAGCGGTGAGCGCGCGATCGCAGGCTCTATACCTATTATCCAAAACATCACCAGCGCAGGAGCACTGCCGACACGATTGTTTAGCCTTCTGCTTGTTTAGCTAGCTTTACGGCACGGAGGCGGTAGCCACCGTGGTTTCGCTCCCCAGCGGGCGAATTACCAGCGTATTAAATAGACTGATGTCGGTGCCCTCAGGCACTGATAGGTCAAAAGCGCCGCTGGTTTGAGGCAGTGGCCCCAGGGCAATGTGGCGTTTAGCCAGATTGCCGTTGATGGTTAAAAAAGCCTCCAGCATGTCATCTTCGGCGGCGGTGGTGAAATCTTTGAGCGACAGCGTAATGCTGCTGCCCACAATGGCCGCCCCCACATAGCCGCTGGCGGGGTAGTTATCGGTACCGGCAACGCTGCCCATAGTCAGTTCTCCCTAATGACACGGCCATTATTGTAAAGAGAATCTGCCGCCATCCCGGGTTTTGGTGGGCTGGTTTCGGTTTGAAGTCGGCAATCTTTATGCTTTGATGGTTTTTGCTTTAAGGGAAGGATAAGTCCTTGTAGGGCACAGCTGAGTGGCTCAAAATCGCTGAAGTGCTCAACGCGTGGCAGAACGAGCGATCGCAAGCCCGGTCTTCAAAAAGCGCGACTCGCGGAGCGATCTCGGAGATAATCGCTGTCCGCAAATGATGGGTTTTCACCACCCATTCCCGCCCCAAGGGCGGCTATCCTTGGAAAAGAACCTAGTAATAACTCTCCCCCCTTTCACGGATGTGTCAGGGGGTTTTACAATAGTTCATATTAGGTGTTGTTGCCGCGGCCTCAGCTCAGACTCCCCGTCATGGTCTCGTGATAGAGTTTTCTGTTGTCAAGGCTACCAACGACAACCCAGACCCCGTCTGAGTAACCCATGAAGATGGTCACCAGCGGCCCATCGCCCAGAATCCGGAGAAGCAGTTATGGCTAAAGACATCACCCGTTATCGCAATATTGGTATCTTCGCCCACGTAGACGCGGGCAAGACCACCACCACCGAGCGCATTCTCGCCCTCACCGGCCGCATTCACAAGATTGGTGAGGTTCACGATGGTGCCGCCACCACCGACTTCATGGAACAGGAGCAAGAACGGGGGATTACGATTCAGTCGGCAGCCACCACCTGCTTCTGGAAAGAGCACCAGCTCAACATCATTGACACCCCCGGCCACGTTGACTTCACCATTGAGGTGTATCGCTCCCTCAAGGTGCTTGACGGCGGCATTGGCGTGTTCTGCGGCTCGGGCGGTGTAGAACCCCAGTCTGAGACCAACTGGCGCTACGCCAACGACTCCAAGGTCTCTCGCGTCATCTACGTCAACAAGCTCGACCGGGTTGGGGCCGACTACTACCGCGTCGTCAAGCAGGTTGAAGACGTGCTGGCAGCTACTCCCCTGGTCATGGTGCTCCCCATTGGTACCGAAAACGATTTTGTGGGTGTCGTTGATCTGCTCACCCGCAAAGCTTGGGTGTGGGACGAGTCGGGCAAGCCCGAGAACTACGAAATCCAAGATGTCCCCGAAGACATGAAGGATCAGGTCGAAGAGTACCGCGAGGCGATGGTTGAACTGGCCGTTGAGCAGGACGAAGCCATCCTCGAAAAGTACCTCGAAGGTGAAGAAGTCACCATCGACGAAATCAAGTCATGCATTCGCAAGGGCACCCGCGATCTGGCCTTCTTCCCCACCTACTGCGGTTCCTCCTTTAAGAACAAAGGGGTACAGCTGGTGCTGGATGCGGTGGTTGACTACCTGCCCAACCCCCTCGAAGTGCCGCCCCAGCCCGAGATCGACCTGGAAGGCAACCCCACCGGCAACCTGGCCTACGCCGATGCCGACAAGCCCCTGCGGGCGCTGGCGTTCAAAATTATGGACGATCGGTTTGGAGCGCTCACCTTCACCCGCATCTACTCGGGTCAGCTGAAGAAGGGCGATACCATTCTCGATACGGCCACCGGCAAAACCGAGCGGATCAGCCGCCTGGTCGAAATGCACGCCAACGATCGCGAAGAGGTCGAGTCGGCCCAGGCCGGTGACATCGTGGCGCTGATCGGCATGAAGAACGTGCAGACTGGCCACACCCTCTGTGATCCCAAGGCCCCTGCCACTCTGGAGCCCATGGTCTTCCCCGACCCGGTGATCTCCATTGCGGTGTCGCCAAAGAAAAAGGGCGACAACGAAAAAATGGGCATGGCAATCAGCAAGATGGTGGCCGAAGACCCCTCCTTCCAGGTGGAAACCGACGAAGAGAGCGGCGAAGTCATCCTCAAGGGCATGGGCGAACTGCACCTCGACATCAAGGTCGACATTCTCAAGCGCACCCACGGTGTCGAAGTCGAAGTGGGCAAGCCCCAGGTGGCCTACCGCGAGTCGATTACCAAGCGTCTGGTCGACAGCTACACCCACAAGAAGCAGTCGGGTGGTTCGGGTCAGTACGGCAAGATCGACTATGTCATCGAGCCCGCTGAAACCGGCGCTGGCTTCCAGTTTGAGTCAGCGGTTACCGGCGGTAACGTACCTCGCGAATTTTGGCCTGCGGTGCAGAAGGGCTTTGAGACCAGCATCGACAAAGGACCTCTGGCGGGCTACCCGGTGGTTGACCTCAAGGTCACCCTCACCGATGGGGCCTACCACGCGGTTGACTCGTCGGCGATCGCCTTTGAAATCGCCGCCCGCGCCGCCTACCGTCAGTCGCTGCCCAAGGCTGGCCCTCAGCTGCTAGAGCCGATTATGAAGGTAGACGTATTCACCCCCGATGACTACATGGGCGACGTGATCGGCGACCTCAACCGCCGCCGCGGCATGATCAAGTCCCAAGATCCTGGTGCCACCGGGGTGCGGGTGAAGGCCGATGTGCCCCTGAGCGAAATGTTTGGCTACATTGGCGACCTGCGTACCATGACCTCCGGTCGGGGCCAGTTCTCCATGGAGTTCTCTCACTACGCTCCCTGCCCCAGCAATGTGGCCGAGGAAGTGATCAAGGAAGCCAAGGAGCGCCAGGCCGCCGCCGCCAAGTAGGCCGCCGAATAAGAGGTAGAGGCAGAGCATGCTGTGCCCCTACCTCTTTGGCCCTATCTCTTTGAATAGTAGAGCGCCCCGGCCAGATTCTGGTCGGGGCGTTTTGTAATTAATGTACGGCGATCGCTCGATGACCATTACACACATCGTATTTGACATGGGCGGGGTGCTGATCGAGCTACAGTGGCTCGATCGCGTCAAAACTCTGCTCAACAGCCCCATGACCCTCGAGGACCTGCACCGGCTCTGGGTCAGCGCCCGCAGCACCGCCGATTTTGAAACCGGGCGCAGCGACTTTGAAGCCTTCGCCACGGCCTTTATTGAAGAATTTGAGCTGGCGATCGCGCCTGAGCGGCTGCAGCACGAGTTTCTCGAAATTGTGCAGGCCACGCTACCCGGCTGCAATCAGGTGTTGAGCGCTCTCAAGCCCCGCTACCACCTGTCGCTGCTGTCGAATACCAACCCGGCCCACTACAAACGACTGCGCGATCGCTACGACTTTTTCGACTACTTTGACCGACTATTTTTGTCTTACCAGATCGGCCTGATGAAGCCCAGCGCCGCCATCTTTGAGCACCTGCTGACCGCCCTCAACGCCCCCGCCGACACCGTTGCCTTCTTTGACGATGGCCTTCGCAACGTCGAAGCCGCCCGCGCCCTCGGTATTCACGCTTACCACGTCGATTCTCCCGCCGCCGCTATGGCTGTAGTCGAGGGGTTTTCCTGACCCCGTTTCCCTACCGCTTCCACGGCATTCTAGGGAAACCGACAAACCACCTGCCCCACAATGCTCTCCCAGGGCACCAGGCCAAACTCGCGGCTGTCGGTGCTGGCAGGGGCGTTTAGCCCCTTTAGAAAGCAGCCCTGGGCCTCGACATACACCACCCACTTAATCAGCCTTAGACCCGGCTGATGGGGATGGTAGGCCACTACCAAGTCCCCAGATAAGGGCTGAGACCGGCGGTAGGCAAACGGATTAATTAATACCTCGGTACCGGCCACCAGCAATGGCTGCATCGACTCGCCCACAATGCGAAACCGCCGCCGCAGGCGCAGCAGCCACAGCACTACATCAGTAGGATGGCTTTTGCGTAACTGCGATGGCGGAGACGGAAAAGTTTCGTGGGAAGTATTTACCGGCATCAAGCTCTGCAAGAGAGATAAAGAGATGAGGAAGGTGAGGAGATAAGGAAGATCAAAAACGGCTTCGCCTTTCTCATCGTTCTCACCCTCTCCATCTCCCTCACCTTCTTCATCTAGCTAGCGGTGTACCAAGAAACATCGCGGTTCTTGGTGGCCCAGAACATGTTGTGAATCTTGTGCACGGCTTCCATCAGCTCATTGGCGTGCTGCACGCTGACCTCTACCTTGGTGGCAGAACAGAGCTTGGCAGCCTTCCAGAAGGTGTCGTGCAGGTCAGGGAACTGCTCTAGGTGCACGGGCTTAAAGTAGTCGGTCCACAGCACCAGCAGTTCATCTTTGGCAATCTGAGCCTGCTCTTCTTTAATCGCGGTATAGCGAGCGAAGGTGTTGTGGTAAGCCACAGCAGCGGCCTTGTCACCAGCGGCGGGCATCTCCAGATCCGCCAGTTTCTTGGTCATCGACACCACGGCTTCGGCGGCTATGCGGGCCGAAGAGGGGTCGTAAACACCGCAGGGGCCATCGCAGTGAGCGTGTACCTCGGCGGCGGGGAACCATGCCTGTAGTTTGGCAATTGCGTAGTTGAGCATAATCATCCTGGTAGTGAATAGGTAAAAGCGTTGAAACAGTAACTTTCTACAATTTTGGTGCTTCTGGCCTCAACTGCGCCCTTGTCCGTGTTGGATAAGCATCCCTATGCCGGGCAGGGGCATGAGCCAGGCCACGTTTCACATTGTTAACGCTATTGAGTCCTTCTGCAACCTTCTATCCTCCATCGAATGATAGATTCCGTCCCTCAAAGGAGGAGTAAACCCCTGCTTTACAGTCATTTTTTAGTACGCTTGTACGATAAATCATGGCAGATTGTTTAAAAATTTGAGTAGTCTCTTGGTTATGACGTTTTTCCTAAGGCGTGTATGGAGCCGATCGCTCGTGCTGGTTGTCCTGGGCGCGGGGCTAACAGGCTGTAGCGACCTGCTGTTGCTGGTCAATACCTGGACTACCCCGGCGAATCTGGCCACCCTGCCACCCTGCGTTGACGACGACTGCAACTGCGGCGACTTCGCCAGTCAACCCCAGGCCCAAACGGTGCTAGATGCTTTTAGGGGCGACCCCTACGGCCTTGACGGCGACGGTAACGGTACAGCCTGCGAGCTGCTGCCCCCGGTACCGCCACCGCCTGACCCACCGGCCTCGCCCTCAAGCAACCCCCACCTAGTGCTGGGCAACCCCAGCCAGGCGGCTACGGCAAACCCCAACAACTATTTGTTGCAGCGCAATCAATACGCCCTGAGCTACAGCCGCGATCGCAACGGGTTGAACTGGGCCAGTTGGGAGGTCGATGCCGCCTGGCTAGGCTCTACCGATCGCCAGGATAACTTTCGCCCCGACGGCGGCTTGCCCGCCGGGTTTTACCAGGTCACCCCCAACGACTACCGAGGTAGCGGCTACGATCGCGGCCATGTAGTGCCCTCGGGCGATCGTACCCGCACCGTGAGTGACAACGCCGCCACCTTTTTGATGACTAACATCATTCCCCAGACCCCCGAAAACAACCGCGGCCCCTGGCGCGAGCTCGAAGAGTATGGCCGCGACCTGGTCTACCAGTACGATCGCAGTTTGCATGTATTTGCCGGAGCCTACGGCAATCAGGGCAGTGTCGGCAACCGCGCGGTCGCCGTTCCCTCCCGCCTCTGGAAAATTATTGTGGTATACGACCGCCTCCCTGATGGCAACCTGGGCATTGGCAGCGACACCCAGGTAATCGCCGTAGACATGCCCAACATTGATCAGGTTAACCCTGACTGGCGGCAGTACCAAACCTCAATTCAACGCCTTGAGGTGGCCACAGGGTATACCTTTTTAGAAAATTTTCCCGCCGATCTGCAAGCTGCCCTGAAGGCTCAAACCAGCGATGTACCTTAGGTCACCAACGGCACAACAGTCCAGAATGCAGTGTGAGCGCTTATACTGGTTAGAAAGATAAACTTACTTTTAGGATATTAAAGTGTATGGTATTTGATTCAGATATTGGAAGCTGAGGTCACCCAGCGCTGGTGCCCGTTGTCACAGCGGCAGCCCACAACAGCGATAGGTGGCGTTGCCAAAGCAGTTTTAAAGACAGCAGGTGGTCTGGCGCTGCTTTCCGAGCGTAACTCCCTAAGCACTAAAGTCTACTCATCTGGGGTGCAGTCATTGAGCCGCGTCTTGCTTAGAGTTTGCGGCAGCAGCTAGGGCTTAGCCAACTTTATCGCCAGGGCAAGTCTGCCCAAAGTAATAAGTCAGCCAGTCTCCTAGATTTTTTAGGGGGAAACCGTTACACTCTTACCCTTGCTTATATATGTAAACCGATGGTTTTGTCTAGTGCGTGGCGAGCAAGCTGGAGGCGGTTCTAATCAGCTAGTCTTCGCGCACCAGAAACTCAGCATCTACAACGACTATAGGTAACTTGTTAAAATAATTACTCCTAATATATGTCTAATAAATACGGTTTGAAGCGCTTATCAATCTTTGTAGACGGCAACAATATGTTCTACGCCCAGCAAAAAAATGGCTGGTTTTTTGATCCCAAGCGTGTACTCGAATACTTCCTGAGCCTTGATGGTGGCGCTACTCTGGTCAATGCCTTCTGGTACACGGGCCTGAAAGACCCTCAGGATCAACGCGGCTTTCGGGATGCGCTGATTAGCCTGGGCTATACCGTCCGCACCAAAATCCTCAAGGAATATTACGACGATACCTCCGGTCGATACTCACAAAAAGCTAACCTTGACATTGAAATCGCCATTGATATGTTCAACACGGTCGATCAGTACGACGAGGTGGTTCTATTTAGCGGCGACGGTGATTTTGAAAGAGCGATCGAGCTGCTGAGATCCAAAAATACCCACATTACCGTAGTCTCTACGGAGGGCATGATTGCCCGTGAACTGCGCAACGCCACCGATCGCTACATTGACCTCAACAGCGTTCGCAAATACATCGAAAAAGACTAGCAGCGCCCTCCCAAACACCCGCTGGAGAAATTGCGACTGGAGACGCTTGCTTTAGCCAACGTCTCTTTTACATGAATTTAACCAGCTAAGAGGTTTCAGTAATCGAGCCCAAGCGCTACAGTTCAACGCGAGCCGAGTCGTAACCGTCCCAGGAATTTAACGAAGGTTTAGGGATTTTGGTTCAGTCGTCCCAGTAAGTTGAAGTGATAGACGACGAGATTGAGATTGCTGGAATCCGAGTGCCCCGAGCGGACTGGGAGGCGACACCGGCCAGCATCCAGATGCTGGTGCGGATACTAAGTGAGCGACTGTTGGCGCTGGAAGAGAAAGTCAATCAGAGTTCGCAGAATTCCTTGAAACCCCCATCCAGCGATGGCTTTGGGAAAGGGGTGAAGGCGAAGGAGAAAAGCAAGAAACCCTTTCGAGTTCTTTGAGGTGGTGCTCAGTCGCTCTCAGGCAACCGCTAAAGCCTTGATGGTGAAGCGTTTCCAGGCATTATCACCTCGGACCGCTACAGCGCCTACCGCTAGATTGAGGTGAACCGATGGCAGGTGTGCTGGACGCATCTGAAGCGAGACTTCACTATCATGGCGGAACGCCGTAGTGTGTCTGGCGAGATTGGCGACGCCCTACTGCGTCGGCAGCGACGACTCTTTCGCTGGTGGCACCGGGTACGCGATGGCACCTTGACGAGACCTGACTTTATCACGTTGGTCAAACCCTTGCGGGCTGGGGTTAAGGCGGAACTCGAAGCGGCGACATCCCTGCCCATCGGCAACACCGAAAAGACACCATTAGCCAAAACCATCCGCACTTGTCAGCAGCTCTTACAGGTAAAACCAGCCCTGTGAACGTTTGTGCAGACCCCGGGAGTAGAACCCACCAACAATGCGGCTAAGCGAGCCTTGCGCCCGGCGGTCATCTGGCGGCGCACCAGTTTTGGGGTCCAGTCTGCCAGGGGCCGTCTGTTTGTTTCACGCATGCTAACGGTGGTCACCTCCTTGAAGACACAACACCGCAATGTCTTAGACTTCCTCCGCCAGACCTGTGCCGCGACCTGGTTGAACCAGCCCACACCATCCTTGCTGCCTCAAGCTAAGGCTGAGTAGCCTATTCCCTTGGCTTAAGAGCTTGTCTGCGGGACGGTTACGACACCTTTGCCCCGTTCTGATCTATCGTCGCAGCCTGAAACTGCTATTTCTATGTTACGGATGGCCGGATGGTTTATCCCAGTTTCATTCCGAAGGGCGATCAGATTGTCCGCAAGACCTCACAACTCAAGTTGAAGGCAAAAACACGCGGCTACGACACTACCTGACTCGACTGCACCGTAAAATGCTGTGCTACCCCAAGGCCGTAGAAATGCTGGCTCACTCTGTTTGTGGGGCCATGACCCGCCGTAGGCGTATGTTACTTCACTACCTCAAGTTCGATAATATTCCGGTCCCTGCCAAATTCATCCCTTAATTCAGCAACGCGGATCGTTTTAGTTTTAAACGAAGCCATCAGTCTGATGGTGCGTGCGCCTCAAACGCTTGAATCGCATCCACCGCTGCACCAAGCCCCAGTGGACGATAGCCAGTCCACCGCCCCAGATGGCATTGCCCAGCAAGATTTCTCCCAGCACAGACGCGGTAAAGCCGTGGACACCGCCTAGGGCAAAGCCCCCCAGCCAGATCACCAGTTCGTACAGAACAAACCCCAACGCCAGGGAAAACGCTAACCACAGCCCATGACGAGACTGATCATGGCCATACGCCGGACGGATGGAGGCCAGCAGCACCGCCAGAGTGGCCCCCAGCAGCATGACTCCGCCCCAGGCAAAGGTGCTTACGGTGTAGGGATAGCCCCGCACGGTAAACCCCAGGAGTTGATTCACCAGCCACAGGGGCAGCAGCACCAGCAACGCCCGCCGCCGGGGCAGCGTTGTCCCTGCCAGTACGCCAATGCCCACCAGCGGCACCGTGCAATAGTAAAGGACATTGCTGACACTACCCGCCGCCAGTAGGCCGTAGTACCAGAGCCGACTGTCGTATAGCGATCGACTGCCCTGCTGCCAGGAGGTTTTTAGAGTTGTCAGAGTATTCATAGCTCTTTGCCAGACTGTTTGCGCTGGGTTTGCCCGCGATCCAGGCTCATTCCAGATCCATTCGGTCCGGTACCCGTAGCCACCTGGAAGTCGAACAGCAAATCTTCAATTTTGCCGGAGTGGCAGCTCCTACCACCCGGTACAGGCTCAGGCCAACCGTCGCGGCTGTAGGCAAAATTCGACGGGTTTTTAGTCGTTATTGTTACACCTCCTACCCGATCTGGGGTCTAGGGTAAATTCGTCCCAGCGGTTGCATACCTGCCGGTAGCAGTCGGGGGGCGAGATGGTCAGGTTTCGCAGCCAGTTGATTTCGACTGAGCCCCCGTGGGCGATCGCGATCAGCAGCTCTCCCTCAGGCCGGTAGGTTTGCACAGCGTCCATCAGGCGATCTACATAGTCTGCCTTCAAGCTCTGCACTTTGAAATAGTCGGGAACCTCTGCTGCGGGAATGTAGCGAGCCTGATATGTCACCATGTCGTTGCTCCAGTTCACCGACGCAGCTTTGGCTGTCTTCACATCGCAGGCTACCAGGCCTCGTCCCTGCGCCCGGTAGCCCTGCCAGGCGACGTGCCCCAGGGGAAGCAGATTTTCTCGAATAAAGGCAGACTGCCAGTAGCCTGAGCAGCCCTGCCAGACCTCAATAGGAAGCTGCATGGAGTTCCTCTCGCAACTGCGGTGCGTCGGCCACCATCGCCTTGAGGGGCGTCATGGTTTGAAGAGTCATGAATGTGTCGTCCTGAAATAAGTCGTGTTTTGCAGGTGAAAAGTTTGCTGGCCTGAGGAAAGTTACGCCATCAGCAGAGCAGCAGATGGGGCTTCAGCAACCGGATAGGAGGTGCGATCGCGCACCAGAGCCTGGGAATAGCCCAACGAGATAGTGCCACTACAGAGCGGCACCGCTAGTGGCCGTCTGGTTCACGCGATCGCAATCGACTGAGTAGCGGTAATCCCTGCGCTACCGTCACTCCCAATCATCTGAGCTTCGCGGAGATGCTCCTGAGACGACACCTTTGAAATTGACAAAAAGCAAAAACCGTCATCATCCGTACCTCGCAGATGGTTTAGAGCATGGACAGTCATCGGCGGGCATTCTGACTCACTCAATTTTGGCTTACCGATTTTAGACTGGCGATTGAGTCGCTCTTGAATCTAAAATCCAAACCCCAAAATCGGCTTACAGCTGCGGGACAGCGGCAGATTTTCACTGCACTTTCCCCGTTTCCTCCAGGGGCTGATTCCCCCTAGAACCGATAAGGCAAGTATCATAGCACCCGCCTTTATTCCGAAGCAGGCTGCTTAATGTCTTGTTGTACAGGCTCAGCCCTTGGGCGGGTCATCAATTTTAGCCACAGTCCTTGTGCCTTCAGCGGTGCCGCACCCGACCCCAAAAACATAGACTAGGTACGGTAACGGTCAATTCTTGGGCCATCAGCAGTAGGTTGAAGGATAGCCCTCAGGACAGAAACGATTCTTTCAGGGTGAGCCAGAAGGCAGCCTATTAGCTTGTTAAAACCTGAGTCTAACGGTCGAGTTAGGGCCGCAAAGCCGTGGCTACGCTGTAACAATAGGCAGGCTTAAGGCTCAAAAATCAGCAGGCTGAGCAATTTGCAATCCCTAACAGCTAGGATCGTTGCCGCGGACCGCCAGGGTCTACCGTACCGATACGGCCACTGCGCCTGTACAGAACAGGCCAAAGCGCTCAGCCTTTAAGGCAGTGCTGGGCCATAAATATGGCTTAAGGAGTAGACCATTTTCACATTATGAGATAAATATGAAATATGAAACGATTATGAAAAGGCTTTCATCCCATGGCGAACTCTTTCCCTAACCGAGGGGTGCTTTTTGCCTCCGGTCTGGCGCTGGGGGTTTGGCTGACCGGCTGCACCACCTCTGACATCACGGCCCCCGCCGATCCCACCGCAAGTGCAGAAACAGCGGCCAGCACAGCTGCTGAAGCTGAGGGCCAGCTGAAAGTCTTGACCACTTTCACCGTGTTAGAAGACATTGCCCAAAACGTAGCGGGCGACAAAATCAACGTCGAATCCATCACCCGGATTGGTGCCGAAATTCACGGCTATGAGCCCACCCCCAGCGATATTGTCAAGGCTCAGGATGCCGACTTGATTCTCTACAACGGCATGAACCTGGAGCGCTGGTTTGAGCAATTTCTGGGCAATGTGCAGAATGTCCCCTCGGTAGTGCTGAGCGAAGGAATAGAGCCTATCCCCATTGCCGAAGGCCCCTACGCCGACAAGCCCAACCCCCACGCCTGGATGTCGCCCCGCAACGCGCTGGTCTACGTGGAAAACATTCGCCAAGCTTTCGTAGAACTTGACTCCGAAAACGCCGAGTACTACAACGCCAACGCCGCCGCCTACAGCGAAGAGCTGAGGGCCATTGACACCCAGCTGGCCGCTGACCTGGAGCAAGTGCCCGAAAGTCAGCGCTATCTGGTCAGCTGCGAAGGAGCCTTTTCTTACCTGGCAAGGGACTACGGCCTGAAAGAGATCTACATGTGGCCCATCAACGCCGAGCGACAGTTCACCCCCAAGCAGGTACAGACCGTTATTGAAGCAGTCAAAACCAACGACGTACCCACCATCTTCTGCGAAAGCACCGTCAGCGACGAAGGCCAAAAACAAGTGGCACAGACCAGCGGCTCCCGGTTTGGCGGCAACCTCTACGTCGATTCTCTTTCCACCGAAGACGGCCCCGTACCGACGTTCTTAGACCTGCTGGAATATGATGCCCGCACTATTTCGAATGGGTTGCTGGCAGGAAGTAAGGCTCAGTAGGAGGGGACGTAGAGGGTGGGTGCAGAGAGGATTAATTCAAAATTCAAAATTGAGAATTCAAAATTTTGCACTTTGAATTTTGCACTTTACACCTCCACCTACCCACCCCCTTTCTCCCTACGGGAGACGCTAACGCGAACGACTCCGCTCAGGG
>PYER01000172.1 GCA_003017855.1 filamentous cyanobacterium CCT1 | reverse complement strand
GCGCCACGGCCCTGGCCGCCTGGATGTCAGGCCTGGAGCTGGCCTACTGGCGGATTGAAGCGGGCAAAAAACCGGCGATCGTGCTCGAAACCGGGGCCACCGACAGCTGGATTTTGGCCGGGTTACCCAACGCCAAGTTGCTCTCTGAGGCCCAGGCCTTTGAGGCCGCCAAGGCTGAGGCCAACCAGGTGCATTTCATTGGCATTCAGACTAGCCCCGAGAGCGAGTCCTTTGCCGGGTTCTGGCTGCTGCAAGAGCTCAATTTGGGGTAGGGGAATGGCTAGATTAAGGATGTCTTGTCCGTCAGATCCCCGGTTTCTTCAAGAAACCGGGGATCTAGTCCTTTCTCCCTGGAGAGACTGGTGATTCAAGATTCCAAGCAATCGGCATTCTTGCAAAGCCTTAAGAAGTGGCCCCACTGGCGCAATTTGGGGATCTATGCGCTGCTGCTGGCGATCGCCCTGGTCATGGTGTTCCCTCTCCTGTGGCTGCTCAGCACCTCCTTCAAGGGGCCAACCGAAAACCTGCTGGCCACCCCGCCCCAGCTGCTGCCCCAGCAGCCCACCCTGGCCAACTACCGTCAGGTGTGGCAGACCAACCCTTTTGGCCAGTACTTTCTCAACAGCACCATTGTGGCGGTGCTAACGGTGGCGGCCAACCTGCTGCTGTGCTCGCTGGCAGCCTACCCCCTGGCCCGGCTGACCTTTGTGGGCCGCGACACCCTGCTAGCGCTGATCGTGGCCACGATCATGATTCCGTTTCAGGTGGTGATGATTCCGCTGTATATTTTGGCGGTCAACCTGGGCCTGCGGAACACCTACCTGGGGCTGGTGCTGCCCTACCTGGCCTCGGCTTTTGGCATTTTTCTCATGCGTCAGGCGTTTCAAGGGGTGCCCAAGGAGCTGGAGGAGGCCGCCCGCATGGATGGCTGCTCTGACCTGGGTATCTGGTGGAATGTGATGCTGCCCGCCACCCGTCCGGCCCTGGTGACGCTGGGGATCTTTGTGTTTATCGGCACCTGGGGCGAGTTTTTGTGGCCGCTGATTTTGCTCGATCGCCCCGAGCGCTACACCCTGCCCCTAGGGGTGGCCCGGCTGGCGGGTAGTTTTTCGCTAGACTGGCGGCTGATTGCGGCGGGGTCAATTTTGTCTGTGCTGCCCGCGATCGCGGTATTCATTCTGCTGCAGCGCTACATTGTCCCCACCGAGACGGGGAGCGGCGTGAAGGGGTAGGGGCTTTGGGCCTGGCGTGGACGATGACCTCTGACCTGCGGCTGATGTTGTTATACTACTGATCGGTAATAAATAGAAACGGCACCTTACCCTCCAGCCCCCTGACTTATAGTCCTATGACCCTTTCTTCCTCGGTTTTGCCAGCGTCTAGTAATGGCGATGACTGTCAGCTGGTGCGGCTGTCGCCCGAAACGCTGCAGCTAGTGGCCGACTTTTTTAAGGTGCTGTCGGAGTCGAGCCGGTTGCAGATTGTGTGCGCCCTGAAGACAGGTCAAAAAAACGTCACCGAAATTATTGAAGCGACAGGGCTGGGCCAGGCCAATGTGTCTAAGCACCTGAAGATTTTGGCCCAGGCGGGCATTGTCAGCCGCCAGCAGCAGGGCGTCTGCGTGTATTACCAAATTGCCAGCGGCTTTGTGTTCGAGCTGTGCGAGCTGGTGTGCGATGCGCTGTCGGCGCAAATTCAGCAGCAGTCGCAGAAAATTGCCCACCTGGAAGCGTTTCGTCAGGCGTAGGTGAATGGAGGGTGCGATCGCGGCTGAACCGCCCAGGCTACGGCGTAGATTCCCTAGAGCGCGGCATTAGTTTTGACTCAACCGCTTGCGAAATCAGCGCTTCCATACGCTCCCGTACCCAAACCAGAGAAGACAACGCCCGATGCGCTGGCCATTAGCAAACCATTGGTAACAGTCCGTAGGGTGACGCAGCACGAACTGGCTTTATCAGTTCCTTAGATTGATCGCCTAGGTTAGGGCTGTGATTTATTTGACAATCACATTTGCAAGGCCGTTGTCCGTAAGGTAACGGCTGATTGTTATGTTTGTGAGACCTACAGACTATGAAACTTAAAACCCTGGCCGTAGCGCTGTTTTCCGCTGCCGCCGCCGTTAGCCTATCTGTATCGACGGCCCTGGCGCAGGTTGCAGAGGTGAGTATTGATCTACTCAACGTGCGATCGGGACCTGGCACTAATTTCGCCGTGCGCGGCACCATACCCCAGGGGACACAGGCCAAAATTATTCAAACCCAGGGCCTCTGGCTGTACATCGTCACCGGCCCCATTGAGGGCTGGGTGTATTCTGCCTATGTCACCGTTTTGGACCAGCCGGGGCCTGGGGTTGAGGCTCCGGTCACGACTGTTATGGTCTGCAACGGCACCAACCGCACCACAGCCCGCGTGTATCGCCAGAACGGCGATCTGAAGCTGCGGGTACACGATCGCCTCGACAACCTGACCTGGCTCGATACGCCTGCCCGCATGGAAACTGGAGCTGGGGCAACAGCCTACGTCAATATTCGCGGCGAACAGACAACACGAGTCTTGCAGAGCCAAAGCTCACCGACCAACTGCTCAATTCAAACCAGCAATCGCCCCTTAGAAACCGGCGTAGTTACCGAAATCGAGCAGCCCCAGTAGAGCCCTACAGTCGGCCCTGGCTCTTGATACGCAGGTAGCTCTCGACCAAAGGCTCTGAGATCTGATGGGCGGGAGCGTCGAGCACCAGCACGCCGCGTCTTTTGAGGCGAGCAAAGGCCGCCTCGCGCTGGCTGAGCAAATCTAGCGCCACCGCCCGCTGGTAGGCGGCATCGACCTGGGCGGTGGGCTGGTGAGCCTGGTGGTCAATAGCCGGATCCCGTAACGTGATGCAGAAGGGCAGGTGGCGGGGGCGCAGGCGGGCCAAAGCCGAGAGCAGTTCGGCGCTGGCGGTTTCATCCACAATGTCGGTAATGATTACCACCAGCGAGCGACGGTGCTGCTGCTGGGCGGCGTGGGTGGCGGCGGCCAGGTAGTCTGACTCTTCCAACACCGGCTGAATCGGGGTGAGGCGCTCGATCATCTGCTGAAAGTTGGTCCGCCCACCCTTGGGAGGGATCCAGGTGTGCAGGGTGCGATCAAAGACGCCCAAACCGACGCGATCGCCCCGACTCACCCCCGCCAAGGCCAGCGACAGAGCCGCATTCATGCCCCAGTCAAAGCGGGTCAGCCCCTGCACCTGGGCGGTCATCAGTCGACCGCGATCGAGAAGAATCAATAGGGTTTGCTCGCGCTCAGGCTCCAACACCCGCACCAGGGGCTGGCTGAGGCGGGCCGTAGCCTTCCAGTCAATGAAGCGGGGGTCGTCGCCCGTACCGTACTCGCGCAGTTCGGCAAATTCGGTGCCCACGCCCATGCGCCGCTTTTGCTTCAGGGTGCCGGTCGCCTGGAGGGCGAGTTTCACCGAGAGCTGGTTGAGGCCGATTAGATCGGGGTAGACGGCTACGGTTTCGGCAGCAGGTATCGTCCAGTCGGCCCAGGCCAGGCCCAGGGGGCTGCGCTGCTGGAATTGCAGATCGCCCCAGGCATACTCGCCCCGCTGCTTGGGGTTGACGGTGTAGGCAATGGTTTCCGGCTCCTGGCCGTTGAGGGAAAGCTCCAGCGGCATGGGGGTGCCGTCGAACTGGGTGGGGTAGTTGTCGAACAGGCGCAGGCGAACCGGGCTGGAGGTCTCCCCGTGCAGCGAGATCGGGTTGTCACGCCCGATGGATAATCGGTGTAGTGGATCCCGCCTGATCGTGGCGCGGCGAGACTTAACCCGCAAACCATCCCAGACCATCACCGCCAGGACGACTCCATCGAACAGGAGCAGGGCAAGCAGGGCAGCGGCGAGGCGATTGGGCGAGCCAAAGAAATTAGTCAACAGGGTGGCGGCAACGCCTCCCGCCAGCAGCAGCCCGTAGGTGCGCCCGGTGGGGATGATTGCCATCAGCGGGGCACCGCGACGCTGTCGAGCACGGACTGAATGACGCGATCGCAGGTCAGTCCATCCAGCTGGGCTTCAGCTCCCAAAATCAAGCGGTGGCGCAGCAGGGGCATGGCCACGGCTTTCACATTGTCAGGGGTGACAAACGCCTGCCCGTGGAGCCAGGCGTGGGCTTTGCTGGCGGCTAGCCACTGCACCGTGGAACGAGGCGAGGTGCCCAGCTCCAGGTCGGGGTGCTGACGGGTTTTGTGGGACAGAGCCAGCAGGTAGTCAAGAATGGGTTCCTGCACGGGCACGGCCTTGACCGCCTGACGGGCAGCGAGAATGTGCTTGGCGGCGGCGATCGGCTTGAGCTGGCCAATATCGAGCCGTTTGGCCTCAAACCCGGCCTGGGCATTGAGCAGCATCTGTTTTTCTGCCGCCGGGGCCGGATAGCCCACCACCAGCTTAAACAGGAAGCGATCGAGCTGGGCCTCGGGCAGCGGATAGGTGCCCTCAAACTCCAGCGGGTTCTGAGTGGCCACCACCCAAAATAGATCGGGTAGGGGGTGGCTGGTGCCGTCGAGGGTGACCTGCTGCTCTTCCATCGCCTCCAGCAGCGCCGACTGGGTTTTGGGCGGAGTGCGGTTGATCTCGTCGGCCAGCAGCACCTCGGTAAACACCGGCCCTTTTTTGAGGGTAAAGGTACGGCTGGTGAGGTCAAAGACGTTGGTGCCCGAAATATCGGAGGGCAGAATGTCGGGGGTGAGCTGAATGCGGCCAAAGTCAGCCTGAATTAGCCGCGATAGGGCGCGCACCGTCAGTGTTTTGCCGGTGCCGGGCACCCCTTCTAAAATCACGTGCCCCCCGGCCAGCAGGGCGACCAGCAGCTCCTGCACCAGGGATTCTTGCCCCACAACTATACCGCTGAGGGCTTTGCTGATTCGCGCGATCGCGGCCTGTAGGTCGCTCTGGCGATCGCTCTGTTGGTCACTCTGGCGCTCAGTCATGCCCGCTAGTGTCTCCTGTGGCGTCCCCGGTAGCGTTTCCTGTGGCGTCTCCGGGGTAATGAAGGGATTGTACCCGCTTGAGCCAGTTGCGTAGCTGGCTTTCGGTTTTGGGCAGGGGCGGATTGAGGAGCGCCGCCAGATCGATCGCAGGGCGGCCCGGCTGCTCATTCCAGGCCAGCTGCAGCTGCTCGATGGGCAGCAGAGTGTGGCCCAGACCCAGGACTTTTTGCAGCTGAAGGCGCTCGGCCTGACTGACGGTCTGCACCACAAAGTCGTGGCTGTTCGCCTTGTGCAGCACCCCGGCCAGCGCCTGAATGTAGGCCCGGCTGTTGTCGATGGTGGGGGCCGCCAGCGATCGCCGCTGCCCCAGCCTGCGGTTGAAGGCCAGCAGCGCAATCAGAGTGACGGCCAATATTTGGGCCGCGAGAATGACCAGGGGCGTGCGGGCCAGATAGTTGAGCCAGCTATCGCCACCGACTTCCGCTGCGATCGCCTCCTCATCCCGGTAGCCGTGCAGGTATTCGTCAATCCACACCCGCCCTGCTGACCCCGCTACTAGCGCCGTCAGCAGGGCGAAATTGCCGGGCTGATCGAGGTAGGCATTTGCCCCCAGATGGGGCGTGGCGGCGATCGTCACTGGCCCCGAGGCGATCGCCTGCTGCCAGACGATCGCGCCGTAGTCGTCTTCTAGCTCAACGCCCAGCCTTGAGCCAGAGGTGTAGCGGCGGCGAGTATCGATCTGCACGGGGCCAGCCTCGCTCGATAGGGTTTGCGAAAAGGGGGCCGCCGTCGCTGGAGCCTTGACGCCTAGTATCACCAGCTGGTGACCGGCCTCCACCCAGTCCGGCAGCCAGGGTAAAAGAGCAGGCAGCTCTGACTCAGCAATAAACCCAGGCAGCACGGCCACCAGGGTTTCTGAGCTAGCAGAATTTTGCATCAGGGTGACGGTTGCGTCTTCTGCCTCGCCCAGCTGTTCGAGCAAGTCTTCCACCGGGCGCTGCCACCGCTGCACGGAAATGCCCTGCTGCTCTAACGATTCGTACCAGGCGCTGTAGCCTGCTGGGCCGCGGTGCCAGGTCGAGCCGCTTTCGAGCGGGCTGCTGCTGGGGCCACCCAAGACCAGCAGCCCCAGCAGCAGGGCTAATCCCAGCAGGCCCAAAATCATGGTGCGGCGTTTGAAGGGCAGCGATCGCGTCACGACTGGGCGATCTCCTGGTAGGCGCGGCGGCAGCGCTGGTAGGTTTCTTCAGTCGCCTGGGCGTTGCCGTAGACAATGCGCTCGTGGGTGCGAATCAGCAGCTCATAGGGGCGGCTGGGGTTGGCGGTGAGGCAGTCTAAATATTCTCCGTCGGTGCGGCTGGGGCGGTAGAGCACGGTTTCGCTGTCGTTGAGCCGGGCCAGCCCCGCCATGTAGAGGGCTTTGCAGGCGGCAGCGTAGTCACCCTGCTGGGCCAGCCGCTGGGCCTCGCGCCACCAGTAAGCCGCCTGCTTGAGGGTGGCCTCTGAGGCAGCGGTTTTCTGCGCTGCCCCCGTTCTTTTGGGCTGGCGCTGGTTCAGGTAGGCCGTCAAGCCCTGATACACCAGCCAGCCAATCCACAGGGCCAGGGCCGCGACCATCACCCAAAACAATCCTCGGGCCAGGGGCTCTAGCCAGGGCCAGCGGGGTAGCGCAGGCGCATCTACGTCGACCCGAGAAAACTGGTACTCAAACCACTCCCCCAGGTTTTGCCACCCCTGACGAACCTGCCAGGCTAGGGAATTGGTGCGATGGGGAAGGTCGGCCATGGATGACAATCTGCCAAATCTGGCCCCATTATGGCTCACGGATTGCTTGGTCTAACCCATTTGGCTTGAGCTTAAATACTGCTACTGGCATCCCATCACCAACTTCTGTCTTCACTAACTGCTTTTACGCGCAATCGCTCTCTCGTAAGCCGGGTCATGCTCGGCAAAGCTCAACACTAGTACACGCCGGGGAGCTGGTGCATCGTAAATGCGATAGACCAGGCGATAAGCAATTCCATTCCAGGCAATCTCTAATGCCCAATGATTCTTCAGCTGGCCCCTTAGGGCGTGGTTAGGCAACCCTACGCATTTGTAGGGATCAAGTGTCAAAACGGATTCCCGTAAGTCGCTAAAAATTTCCCTTAGTTCACTTGTCAACTCGGGTAAATCTTCTGCTTCGACCAGTCGATGGGTCTTAATCAGGTATCTCGATTTGAAAGCCACGATCTCTCAATCGCTGATGCGAACGCTCAACATCCACCTCTTCGCCTTCGTCAATTACCGTTACCCATTGCGTGGGGTCGTCGAGGTCCGGGATACGATCGATCGCCCGCGCTTCGGCAGAACGATTGGCTGAGGGCCGCTCCGCCTCGCCGTGGTGCTTCCAAATCAGGTAGTCAACAAAGTCTTGGATAGTGCGCAGCTCGGCTTCTGAGAGGTTGCCCAGCTGCTGAGTAATGCGTTCGACCAGAGGTACCAGGGCGGTGTTTTGCATGGCCTGGGGTGATAAGGGTGCTGCTTTCCAGTGTAGCTAGGAAGTAGATGGGCCGAACTGTGACGCTGTGATTAGGCAGGGACGACGCCATCGGTACAGAAGGTTTGTTCAGCGCGATCGCCGCCATCCCTGGTACTGACAGCCGTAAAGCCCGCCGCCCTGAGCAGTGCCTCCACCTCAGCTGTCTCGTAGGCGGTAAAGCCGTGCTGGGTTAGCCCCTGCCGTTCTAGATACGCCTTTGACGCATAGCCGACCACTAGGCGACCGCCAGGGCAGAGCACCCGGTGACATTCGGCTAGCACCTGCGGCGCGCTGGGCCAAAAGTACAGCGTATTGACTGTGCAGATATGGCTGAATGCATCGTCGGGAAAGGGCAGAGCCTCTGCATTTGCCTGGTGAAGTTCAACCGTGCCCTGGGCGATCTGGCGACGAAACCGCCGCTGACAGAGCTGAAGGGCCTCGGGCGATCGCTCCACCCCCACCACTTTAGATGGTTGCCCCGACGCTACCAGCTTGGCGATCAGATCGCCGCCGCCAAAGCCGATTTCAAGAATGTGCGGGTCTGCGATCGCACTCTGACCATCGCTCGATTGAATTTGCAAAGCCTCCAGCACCAGGTCATTCAGATTTGCGTTGCCGCGATTGAGCAGGCGCAGCAAGAGCCGCCCAAACCATCCCGATGGGTTGCCCAGCTGCCGGGCCAAAAATGGCTGAAACCTATTCATCATCAGCACCTATACAGCGGATCTAGTGAAATTGGGCGTTTCCTGAGCCAGCCGTCGCTGGGGCACCCGCACCAGGGCGACCCCCACCAGCAGCAGCCAAACCTCCCACAATATAAAGCCGATCGGCGTGCTCTCAATTACCGGCACGGCAGGGATAACGGTGGCCAACAGTTCGCTCTGACCCAGCAGCAGCAGGGGTGCAGTGAGCAACCCGAACCAGGCCAGCCAGGGTTTGAACAGGGGCGATCGCAGCATCGCCGCCCCCAGTCCCAACGTCCAGCCCACCAGCAAGAGCTGGCCTAGCTGTTCGCCAATCACCACGCCGCCGTACTGGTGCACCACCTGGTAGGCCACTGCCACCGCCGCACGAGTCGCGTCATCGGTGGCCGGGTTGGTTTGCAGCTGGGCCAAGATCGGCACCACAAACACCCAGCGCATCAGCCCCACCGCCTGGAGCAGGCCGGAAAGCGCCCCCATGGCCGTAGCGGCTTCCAGGTAGGGCGTATCGGGGCGATCGACCACTCGGTGCAGCAGCAGACTGGCCGGAATCAGCAGCAGCGCCGCCAGCCCAAACAAAAACCAGGTCAAAATCAGCGCCGCGCCCCCGGCCTGAAATTCGGCCAGCACATAGTCCACTGGCTCGCGCAAAATATCGTCGTACTCAAAGGTCTGAATCAGGCGAATGTAGGGAACATTCGACATCACTACGAGAGCGATCAGCGCAATTCCAGTGGTGCGAACAAGGTGTAAGCGGTTCATAATTACCGTTCCTGCAGATAAGCGATCAAAAAGAGATACACGGTGCTCTAGCGTCGAAGCAACGTTTGAAACTGATCAATCTTGAATGCGATCGCCCCTGGCCCGAGATGAGGATGGGGCAGGGCATCGGCGACTAAAAAGGTAAAGACTACCGCTAGCAGCAGCCGATTGAGGTGAATAGAGCCAGAAATATTAGCCATAGAAAACATTGATGTAGAAGGGGCAGCAATTGATAAGTCCTGAAGGATTGTCCCGGCGAGCTAATCTGCCGGTGTACTCTAACGGTAAGGTCGAGGGACTAGAGACCAATTGACGCGAAGCGCCACAATGTTGACTTCAAACGCCAGCCGCCAAAATTCGCGCCAGAACTCAAAAGCAATGGGAGCGTCATTGCATGCCAGAGGCTCAGTTCTCAGCGGCGATCGTGCGAGATATTGTGCAGTACGCCGCAGCCCAGGGGGTTGATATTGGCTCTCTCTGTACGGCAGCGGGCATCGATCGCGCCTGGCTGAGCGATCCCGACCAGCAAATATCGGGGACTGTTCTTAAAGCCCTGTGGCGCGAGGCCCTAGCCCAAACGGGCGACCCCGATCTGGGCCTGCACATTGGCGAAGCCTTTGATCTGGCGGCGATCGGCATTGTGGGCTACGTGCTGCTGAACTGTGAAACCTACGGGCAGGCCCTCGACAAGCTCGCTCGCTATACTCGCCTGTTCAGCCAGGGGGTCGCTATTTCTCACCGCACCGTAGAGGGTTGGGTGCACTGCGACTGCGCTGTGCTCGGGGATATGCAAAACTACCTGCTCGACGAACCCCGCCACCCAATCGAGAGCACCTTTGCAGCCTTGCTAACCGCTACTCAGCAGCTGACTGGGCAGCCCCTCAGGCTTTACGGCATTTGGTTTCAGCACCCGCAGCCAGGAGATGTAACTGAGCACGATCGCATTTTTCAAGCTCCCGTGCGGTTTTCTCAGTCGATCAATCGGCTGGTGTTTGAGGCCAGCTGCCTAGACTGGCTAGTGAAGTCGGCCAACGCCAGTTTACTGGGCCTGTTTGAGCAGCACGCCACTGCCCTGCTGTCGGCCCAGCATCAGGGTTACGCCCACAAGGTTGGCCAGGCCATCAGCCAAAACCTGCAGGGGGATGTGCCAAGTTTGGAGGCGATCGCCCACACTTTGGCAATCAGTACCCGCCAGCTCCAGCGCGAGCTACAGAGCGAAGGCACCTCTTTTCAAAGGCTGTTGGATGATACCCGCCGCGAACTGGCCCTGCGACACATGCAAAACCCTGCTATCTCAATCCACGATATGGCCTTTTTGCTGGGGTTTTCAGAACCCAGCGCCTTTCACCGGGCATTTAAACGCTGGACGGGGCAAACGCCCCGCCGCTACCGTCTGCAAGTCGGCACTGATGGGGGATGAAGCGGTGGCGCATCGCTGTTTCACCTGTTTTAGGGGGTGACCCTCGACTTTCTCACCACGGGCAACGACCAGAGCATTCGGGCGTTTTTGGCGGGAATGCGATCGCCCAACATTCCTAGCTCTGTAAAAAGCTCAACTTCGCCACATGGCTCAGTAAGATACTCTTGGTGAAAAGTAGCTTATCCGCAATGGACTCACCTCAGCCTCGCCCTCTGCCGTCGCTAGACCAGCTGATTGACGACTACGAGTCTGCCATCACTCCCCTCGAAGGCCTGACGGTTGACGATGCAGCAACGGAGAAATCGCATCAGCTGGTCATCGACGCCCTGCTAACCAGAGATGCGGTTGAAAAAGTTCGCCAAGATAGGGAAAAATCTGCCGTCATTCCTTTACCTACAGAAGTTTATGCTCGATTGATCAGGCTTGATCAGCGGCTTAAAAGCAAGACAGACCTGATTGCAGCCCACGGCGATTTAGAGAACACTCGCCAGAGTATTAATCCCAGTGCTCAGGCCTGGTGGTGGTTTTTAGCCCCTGTTCCTAAGGCTGCCAAACAGCATGCACAAGATCGTTTTGACTGGGTTTGGAATGGGTTGACGGTGGTGTGGTTAGTGATGGCCACCAGCTTTGCCACCAGCACGGCTAAGGCATTTTCAATTCAAGGATTTGACGTCCTGGGGCTGTTTAGCAGCTTTATTCAGGGGGCAGGCCTAGCGTTTATTGCAGGCGGGGCGTTTACCGACAAGGGCCAAAAGGTGGTTCAAAACGCGCTGCGCAGCGTCAACATTCCCAGCCACTACTATGCTGAAACAACCTGTGTGCTGTCGGCCAGTTTGCTGGCAGTATCGTTTGCAGGCTACTCAAACCTGTACCGGCTCGGCAATCTGTACTACGTTTGGGGCCAGGGAGAGCGCGATCGGGGCGACAATATCTCAGCGTTTCGCACCTTTCAAACAGTTTTAGACTTTGCCCCCAATAAAAAAGAGGCTTACTCTGCCCTAGGCCAGGTTGCCGAAAAAATGGGCCGTTTGGACGAGGCTACCACCTACTACGAACAAGGTCTAGCCCTGTCAGATCCAGCTTCCGCGCTGGGAATGGCTCGTTTGGTGCTGCTTAACACTCTTAAGGAAAGCGGCTGGACAGCACCCATGGACAATCAAAAAGTTCGCGAAGTTGAATTCTTTCTAGAGCTAGCCTCTCAATTTAATCTGGGTTTTGACGAGGCTGGCAACCCAGTAGAAGTAGTCGATGTCGTGATCGATCAGCAGACCCACTATGGATTGCTAGAGCTAGCTAAAATAGACTTTCAAAGCATTCGCTCTGCTCCTTCTACCAGTGAACCAACAGAAGAGCAAAAGCGATCGATTCGCAAAACTCAAACCCACCTCAGGCGGGCGCTCACTCATTTTCAAACAGCCCACTGGGAAGAGTCGCTCACCCTGGCCACTCAGCGACCAGTGGATACCCAAAATCTTTTAGAGCTAGCCCTACAGCGCCCTCGGTGGGTACATGACCTCAGAACATTCCAGATTGACCCACGCTTGTCTCAGGATGAGGAAAGACTGCTGAGCCGCGCCGTTAATCAAGTGTCTGATGAACTCAGTTTGAGCCCAGAGTTTGACGAACTCGCTCAACTTTTAGAGACATTTTCTTACCAGGAACGAACATATTTAATCGATAGATTTGTTGACAGTCTGCCTGCCGAGCATCAAAAAAGGCTGAAGGAAAATCTGGCCTTAGACCTGGGCAAGCCGAGATGCTACATCGCCATCATTTTTTTAATTGATTTTGCCATTGATGACTATTTGGCGACAGGAACCAAAGAGAAGGCCAACCGGCTTGCCCTGCTGCGATCGCGGCGGCAGTTTAGCGATCGCGAATGTGGCAGTACCGAAGTTTCTACGGCATCAGCGACACTTTCTGCGCCTACCTCTGCTCCGCCCCTCAACCGGCTCGACCTCTACACCCTCAGCATCCACGAAAAGTCACTGATGAGTGAACTGCTGAGCATTCCAGAACCCCTATTCCCGGCCGCCGAATAGCATCATGGCCGTCGCCAGGTTCGCCACCAGGGCCGTCGAGGCGGGTCACTGCGACGGCGCGCGGGTTGACACACCCGACTATTGGCCGACGAGAGGCACACCTCTGATTTGCTCCGCGACAGCTGCTTGACAGCGCGAGCCTGGGCTGGGACCGCGATCGCAGGTCGGACAACGCCGCTGCTTACCTGATTTTCGAGGCCATACACCAGCGCACTGTTGTCGAGATCACAGAGATCAATGCCGGGCCACAGCACCGGTTCTAGGTGTTCCACCCGGTTCGGGTTGATAAACACGGCGCGCACATCGTGGATGCACTGGTTAGTGGTGTCTACAAAGGTAACCTGATCGGCGTTGCCGGGGGCAATGGCGCGAGACTCCAGCAGGTTATAGCCCCAGGAGGTGCTTTGGGGCGGGGCAATGTAAATTTCCTGAAGCACCAAATCTTTGTCTATCGTGCTCTGGTCAGTGGCATTGACAATGGTAAGGCGGCGAGGCTCACCCTGCTGGGGCTGACCAAACGTAATCTTGTCGCGATCGCACAAATTGACGCCCAGTTTCTTCTCCTGCTGGCCGTTGGCGAAGGTGGCGGTGATGTCATACCGCTGAATAGTGGCACAGCTTAAATCGGCCGTATCGGTCAAAATCCAGGCTTCTGTTTGAGGTCGAATGGCATAGCTACCCAGTAGGCCCACTTCCCTGAGAAACCGCTCGTCACAGATGTCATCGGTACAGTTTCTCGACGATTCAACCCGGGTGCTCCTGCCTTCGCTCAGGCTGCCATTGTCCGACGGTTCGAGGTCAACCTCGCCATCCATTTGCGTCAGTTCGTACAGGGCTTCGTAGCAGACCTCGCGCACAGTCGGCGAGCTAAATTGTTCACACAGGGCCGCCTGTGCATCTCCGCTGTCAGAATTTTGCTCGGCTTCAGAATCGGCTTCTTGCCCCTCCTCCGCTGGGCGTTGCTCGGCGGCAGGGGCCTGCTGATTCAGGCTAGCGCCCTCAATCAGAATTTCTTGAAGGGCGCTAGTAGTACCGTTAAACACCACCAATTTGCCGCCCTCGCTCTCAGGTGCAAACAGGGTGAAGGTACCACCGTCGATCGCGCAGACGTTGACGCTGTAATCAGCGACAGATTCACCATCGCTAAACACGCTTAAAAAGTCGTAGTCGCAGTTGCCTGGCGATCGCTGAAATAGCAGAGAGCCCATGGGCTCAACCGCCTCTCTCCCCAACCGATTGGGGCCAAAATTCGTCTGGCCAGAAGGTACTGCGTACAGCCCAACCAGCGGCTTTCGAGTTTGATTGACGATTTTAATCCCAGTCTCTTGACCAACTGCTGAACTACTTAGCAATAGCGTTGCGGGAACCAAGACGAACGCTGAAAAAACGCAGGACAACCGTTTCTTGTTCATAGATTGCGGTGCACCCCAAGCCATATGACGATGTTTCAAACATACAGGCCTGTAGCGGTTTAGGCGATCGCAGCGGCGATGAATTAACACTATCTAAAGAAGCTGAGCTTCACAAATTGCCGCTTTTCGAAAGCCGTCGGAACCCTTCGCTGGCCCAGCACACCGGGAGCATCCCGGATTTGAAAATTCACTATTTTGAAGGCTATCTAACCCGTCATTCCCGTGCAGACGGGAATCTATAACGGATATCTTGCTCCCGAATGGATTC
>PYER01000499.1 GCA_003017855.1 filamentous cyanobacterium CCT1 | reverse complement strand
GCCATGATTGGAGCCCTGTGTCTACCCCAGATTCGTCGGCCCTGCTGGGAGCTAGAGTCTCAATAGCTGGGAGCTATTTTCAGCGAATTTTCGGGCTTGTCTGTATGTTCTCATCCGTCATTCCCATGACCATTCAGTGGCCCTGCCCATGAAAAATCAGACTGTTGCTCCTCGGTCCCGCCGTTCCGCCGTTGATGTGGCCCAAACGGAAACCACCGCGATCGCCCAGCGAAAGCAAGATCAGTGGTTTCGCATTTTGTTGCGGATCCGGGGGTCAGTGCTGGTGGCCGTGCTGCCCAGGGTGGTGGTGGCGCTCGCCTTTGCCAGCCTGATTACAGCACTCTACGCCTGGGGCTTCGAGGTGTCCCTGCCAATTTTGGGTAGCCTGGTGCCGAGTATTGTCCTGGGTTTGCTGCTGGTGTTTCGCACTAACACCGCCTATGAACGGTTCTGGGAAGGGCGCAAGCTCTGGGGCTCCCTGGTGAATACCGTCCGCAACCTGGCCCGGCAGATGTGGGTGACGATTACAGAAACATCGGCGGCGGACCAAAAGGCCAAGATAGAGGCGCTGAAGCTGCTGGTGGCCTTTGCGATCGCCGTTAAGCTGCATCTGCGATCGCAACCCCTCGACGCGGAGATTGCCACCCTGCTACCCCCTGAGCAGATGGGCAAGCTGCAGTCCATGAACCATCCGCCCTTAGAAATTGCCTTCTGGATTGCTGACTATCTGCAAGATCAGCACAACCAGGGCCATCTCAATACCTACCAGCTGACCGCCATGATGAATCTGCTGGATCTGATGATTGAGGTGCTCGGCGGCTGCGAACGCATCCTGAAAACCCCCATTCCCCTGGCCTATTCCATTCACCTGAAGCAGCTGATATTGATCTACTGTCTGGCCCTGCCGTTTCAGATGGTGGCCGAACTGGGCTGGATGACGCCTTTAATCGTTGGGCTGATTAGCTTCACGATTTTCGGCATTGAAGAAATCGGCATCGAAATCGAAAATCCCTTCGGCCATGACGCCAACGACCTGCCCTTGGATGAAATCTGCCGCACTATGTATCGCAACATCCAAGACCTGATTACCCTGGCCCCGAGCTGCTGTCAGTGGCGATAGCCCTTTAAACGGCAGCTAAACATCACAATTTCTCTACGCAAATAGATCGGCTGGAGTCAGGTGAAATATTGAGATTTACCCGAGACAGCTTGGCTCATGGGGTACAGAATAGTGGGCAGGCATGGCCTGAAATCTAGCGGGGTTTCAGGCTCTCGCCTGGGAATCCCCGCCAAGGGAGCCTTTAACCGGATAGATCAGCCCCGCTGAGGCTTTCGCGGATAGTCTGCTTCAGACGGTTGAGGGTCTCGGACGTATCGGTTTCCTGGATCACCTGGGCCATAATCGCGCTGATGCCCTGGGGTCCCCAGGTACAGCCCTGCTCCAAATAGGTACGGGCGGCTTTGCCCACCACATAGGTGCCGTAGCCCGCTGCGCTAGCCTGGGCCACCATTGCCCCTGCCACAGCGCTCAAGCTGGCGGGACTGCCTGATAGCCCCAGCAAGGCCGCCGTGGTTTTCCCTGCCCCCAGCACCAAACTGCCCAGTTCGCTGAGGAGCAGCAGCCCCGAACTCCGCAGAATCGATCCCCACAGCTTGCTGGCCTGATAGCTGGTAATCGGGAACCCGTAGAGCCTTGCCAGGGAGCGGATCATCACCAGATCCGAGGCGATGCCCCCCAGCAAATCCAGCAGGGCAAAGGGGTTGAGGGCAACCGCCAGAGCCTTGTACTGGGCAAAGCGCCAGATCAAAGCTTCTGCCTGGGGCTGATACAGCTCACCTACCTGATGGATCACCGCTGTCTCTGTTTGCCGGGCCTGATCCAGCGTATTCAAGGCAATCAGGGCAGCGGCATCTCGGCTGAGGATTCTTTTTAGCACCTGTCGCAGGTCGTCGATCTGGGGCGGCGCAGCTTCCCATACAGTGGTGGTGCGCCCATCGGGCCACTCGGTGCGGACCTGAACCGGGGCCGGATCGGCAGCGATCCAGACGATTTCATCGACAACGGAGGCCTGGGGATTGGGCCGTAGCTGGGCGGCGATCGCCCCTCGATCTAAATCCGGGTACAGGTCAGTTTTGTTAAACACCAGCAGCAGGGGCTTCTGGCAGTCCCGCAGCCGTTGCAGGGCCTCTGCCTCTGGCCCGGTTATCGCCCCCGCCACTACGAAGAGGATCAAATCCGCCTGCCCCGCCACGGTCTGGGCCATTTCCGAACGGGCTTGACCGTCGATTTCATCCAAACCGGGGGTGTCGATAAATTCCACCTGCCAGTCGGAGGGCTGTTGTCCGTCTTCGTGG
>PYER01000171.1 GCA_003017855.1 filamentous cyanobacterium CCT1 | reverse complement strand
TCGCAGTCTGACCTCGTGCTCTTTATCGATGACGATGTGGTGCTGCCTCCGGCCGCTCTGTAAAGGTGCGGGCGTGAGCGTAGAGGTAGCCCGGAGGCAGCACCACATCGTCATCGATAAAGAGCACGAGGTCAGACTGCGATCGCTCAATACCCAAATTCCGCGCCGCTGGCAGACTAGCCCAAGGCACCGGATACCAGGTGATTTTCCCGGCCTCAGCCCAGGCCTCCAGCTGGCGCTGGGTCTCGTTCTGGTGGCTCTGGGTCTGGTCTACCACCACCACGCTGTAGGCCGGGTAGTCCTGATCCAGCACGCTGCGCAGGGTGTCGCACAGCACCGCCTCCCGCTGATAGGTGGGGATAATCACAGCAATGGTAGGCCAATCCATAGCGATCGCGGAGTAAAGGCTACACCAGTATTCCCACCGGGCTGAGCTAATGAAAACCTATGGATATGGTTGATTGGCGCTTCTGCCACTGCCGTTCCTTTCGACTCCGCTCAAGGAACGGTTTGGGCCAATCCATTTCCTGTCGTCGCTGTTCCTTTCGACTCCGCTCAAGGAACGCCTAGGGCAGTTCCACCGAGGTGGGCTTGGCAATATGGGGCAGCCCCCAGCCCAGCTTCTCCCGCAGCACCTTAAAGAATTCTGGCGGCTGTAAGCGAATAAACCGAGCCGGGTAGGGGGCGCGGCAGGCGCTCACCCGGTCTTTGGGCATTACGTAGCAGCCTGCGTTGCCGTCCACAATCAGCACCAGCGGGTCGGGGTTAGCGGAGTGAATGGTGACCTGCTCGCGATCGGGAAACACCAGCCCCCGCGACGCCAGCGAGTGAGGACAAATGGGAATTAGCTGCGTGACCGACACCCCAGGGGCAATCACTGGCCCCCCCGCTGAGAGCGAGTAGGCTGTAGACCCCGTAGGCGTCGACACAATAATGCCGTCAGCGGCAATGTCGACTGGGGCGTGATAGCCAATGGCCACCTCAAAGTGGCACATGCTGGTCAAGGGCTCGCGGTGCAGCACCATTTCGTTCAGGCATAGCGCCTCCCAGACCAGGTCAGCGCCATGAAAAAGCTTGACGGCCAGCATTCCTCGCTCTTCGACTTCGTAGTCACCCGCCAGCACCTGATCCATGGCCTGGGGCAGCTGGTTCAGGTAAGCTTCGGTCAAAAAGCCCATGTGGCCAGTATTTACCGTTAACAGCGGCACCCCGATCGGGGCCAGCTGACGAAAGGCCGACAGCACCGTACCATCGCCCCCCAGCACTACCGCAAAGCTCATATCGGTATCAAAGTGGGGCGGCACCAGACTGTCGAGCGGGGTATGACAAACGGGTCGCTGGGGCTGAGAATAGCCCAAAATGCCGCCCATACCGGTGGCCAACATGACGGTGTAGCCCAGGCCGGTCAGCTTTTCCTCCCATTCGAGAGCAGCCTGGCAGGCTACAGGCTTAACGTCGTTGTAGATAATGCCAACCTTGGGCACAGGCAGGGTCCAACCTTACAATCGGGGAAGATAGGGTAAACAAAACGTGCTCTACACCCGCTAAGATGCCGAACACGCTACTAGGGATCGTAGTTTACCTTCTCCCTAGGCTACCGTTTTTTCGTCTAGGGTTAAACAGCCTGCCTCGAATTGCTCAGTTAACCCTGCATTGACCCTATATATTTAAGGCCCTGGGTCGTATCGTTGCCCACACTTTTGGGGTAGACCACAGCCTACGCTACGGTTATCGTACCTGTGAGGGCTGATCTAGCTCCGCCAACTGCCCACATTTTGTACTGCCTGCTTTTACCGCTGTGACCCGTCGCCAGTCTGAAACCACCGCCTACGTTCGCATTACCCACCAGTCGTGGAGCCAGGGCCGCATTGAAGGGGAAGTGCGGGCCAGCACCTACGAGTGGCAGTTTCAATGGCGCTTCCGCCAGGGGCAGCTCAGAGTAGAGCCATCGCTGGGGCGGGCGCTGATCTGTGAACCGCTCAGCCGCTTTCTAGAACGCTTCGACTACCAGCTCGAACCCGGCGGCGACTACTCATTTACCATTCGAGCCAAGCTGTAGTGGCCACTTGGAAGGAGGCGTGATGGCGTGCCGGTCTACCGAGGAGGTTTTTCGTGACCATTTGGCTTTGGCACAGGCAGGCGATGTGGAGACGGATCTGAACCGCAATTTTGCGCCCGACTGTGTGCTGCTGACTAGTTTTGGCACCTTTAAGGGGCATGCTGGAGTGCGCGATGCCGCTCAGCTGTTAGCAGAGCAGCTGGGGCCTGCCAACTACGACTACAAAACAGTGGTCTGGAGCGGCGAGATGGCTTTTCTAGAATGGACCGCCGCAAACGATCGCGCCACCATACCAGACGGTGCCGATTCATTCTTGATCCAGGCGGGGCAGATTCGGGTTATGACCATTCACTACTCGGTGCACCCACCCTCAAGGGCCTGACCGCAGAATACCCCTTAGCCCGCTGGGTACCCTATGCCGCCATTGGCAGCGATCGCTGCGCCAGCACCTGCCGGTAAAACTGCTGCAGTTGCCGGGTCGCAGCCGCCCAGCCCCACTGTTCGGCCTCGGCGACGGCGTGGCGGCGCATCATTTCGCGCTCGGCCCTGGCTTCGATCAGGCGGCGGGTAGCAATGATGGCTCCTTCTTCGTCGAGCGGGTCAAAGAGGAACCCATTGACACCGTCGGTCACAATGTCGGGAATGCCGCCTGAGTTAGCGGCCACGACCGGACAGCCTGCGGCCATAGCTTCTAGCAAAACCAAGCCCAGCGTCTCGGTACGGGAGGGGAAGACAAAGGCATCAGCAGAGGCATAGGCCGAAGCCAAATCTTCCCCGGCCAAATAGCCGACGAAGTTAGTGAAAGTGCCTTCAAAGTGGGCCTCTAGCTCGGCGCGGTAGGGGCCATCGCCCACCAGCGCCAGCCGCGCCCCAGGAATGGCCTCTAGCACGGGCTTGATGCGGTCAATTTCTTTTTCGGCGGAGAGGCGACCGATGTAGAGCAGCAGCGGCGCCTCGGGGTGGCCCTCCGAGAGGCGATCGCGCATTTCGGCACTGGCCAGCTCGGGGCGAAACAGCTCGGTATCGACGCCGCGCTGCCACACCTCAATATTTTCGACGCCGTGCTCCGACAGCTCGGCCTGCATTGCCGTGGAGGTGACCAGGTTGATTTGGGCCTGGTTGTGCATTGCCTTGATCAGCTCCCACATCAGCCCTTCGAGCATGCCGAGGCCGTAGTGCTCCAGGTACTTGGGCAAATGAGTGTGGTACGAGGCCACCAGCGGCAGATCCAGGGTCTTGCTATAGTAAATGCCCGCCAGTCCTAAGACTGCCGGGTTGACTACATGCACTAAATCGGGCTGAAAATCTTCCAGCGCCTCGCCAATTGAAGGCCGGGGCAGCGCCAGCTTGAGCTCTGGGTACAGCGGCAGCGGAAACCCAGATACACCGTGAATTTTGGCCCCTCGGTACTCGGTCAAACCGCCTTCAGGCGAAAACACTAAAACCTGATTGCCCTGCCGCTGCAGGTGATCAACCGTGTGCTTGAGACGGGTAACAATGCCGTCAACTTTCGGCAAAAAGGTCTCGGTAAAGAGAGCAATTCGCATAACAAACGAGGGAGCTAAGGAAAATGATTGAAAACGGAAGGATAAACTCGTAAATGGGCCAAAATCGCAGCGTGATTTTGGCCCATTTACGCACTAATCGCGCCGCCACTGCACCTTGGGCAGAATCTGGTTCTTATCGACGCGGTCTTTGTACTTGACGGCAAAGTTGAGCAGGCTGTCGAGCAGGGAGTCGGACAGGTAGTGCGGCTCTAGGCCCAAATCGAGCAGGTTGGTGTTTTTGGCGTTGAAGTAGTGGTCTTCGGCCTCAACCCGGGGGTTGTCCATGTAGTCGATATCAACGTCGAGGCCCAAGGTAGTGCCGGCTTTTTTCACCATCATGGCCAGGTCGCCGACGCTAAACATTTCGGTGAACTGGTTGAACACGCGGAATACGCCGGGGTCACCGGGGTTGGCGATCGCAATTTCCACACAGCGCACGGTATCGCGAATGTCGAGGAAAGCGCGGGTTTGACCACCTTTGCCGTAGACCGTCAGGGGATGTCCAACAGCCGCCTGAATACAGAAACGGTTGAGGGCGGTACCAAACACGCCATCGTAGTCGAGGCGGTTGATCAGCAGCTCGTCCATGCCGGTCTCTTCGGTCAGCACGCCGTAGACCACGCCCTGGTTGAGGTCGGTGGCGCGCAGGCCCCACACCTTACAGGCAAAGTGAATGTTGTGGGAGTCGTGCACCTTGCTGAGGTGGTAGAACGAGCCGGGCTGCTTGGGGTAGGGGAGGGTGTCTTTGCGACCATTGTGCTCAATGGTGATGTAGCCCTCTTCGATGTCGATGTTGGGAGTGCCGTACTCGCCCATAGTGCCCAGCTTGACCAGGTGGCAGTCGGGGAAGTGGTCGCGCAGCACGTAGAGCAGGTTGAGGTTGCCCAGCACGTTGTTGGCCTGGGTGAGCACCGCGTGCTCGCGATCGATCATGGAGAAGGGAGCCGATCGCTGTTCGCCGAAGTGCACGACAGCGCCGGGCTCAAACTCCAGCATTGTCTCTTCTAAAAAGGTGTAGTTGTTGATATCGCCGACATAGAGGTCGATGTGCTTGCCAGTGAGGTCTTTCCAGCGCTGCAGGCGACTTTGGATGGGGGCAATCGGGGTCAGCGTTTCGATTTGAAGCTGAGCGTCCCAGTGACGCCGCACCAAACTATCTAGAATCCCGACTTCGTAGCCGCGATTGGAAAGATACAGGGCAGTTGCCCACCCGCAATAGCCGTCGCCGCCAATTACAAGGACTTTCATATCAATGCTTCAATCTCTTTGCTGATACCAAGACAATCTACCAGGTTTGGAGGACCTGTAAACCACTGAATAAAAGATTGAGGGATCAGAACATTTTTTTCGCGGCAGCCAAATTGGGCCTCAACTTAGGGCTGTTCCCATCGTTTTGTAGCGTCCTCAATCGGCGCAGCGAATGGGGCCGTAGCGAGCCACAATTCAAAAATACTCAGCTAAACTAACTATTAGCTAAACTAACTATCTCTTAAGCGAGCCCTCCTTCTGTGGTTACCCAAGCTCTTACGCCCACCCAGTGCGCGGCCGAAATGATGACGACGGTGCCTGCGGTGACGCGGTTTTTGCGGGCGGGCATTCGTCGTCACGGCAAGCCGCATCTGTCGCTGTCGCAGCTGCGAGTGCTGTACTTTTTGCGGCGGCGATCGCAATCTTCCCTGTCAGAGGTGGCTGACTATTTAGATGTCACTCGACCCACCATGTCGGCCATGGTTGAGCGCCTGGTGCAGCGGGGGCTGATCGATCGCGCGGGCGACCCCATCGAGCGACGGCGGATTATTCTCACCCTCACGCCTGCAGGCGAGGCCGAAATGACGCGGGTCTACGACGCCACCTTGCAGACCGTGGCCGATCGCCTGGCGGGCTTGTCTGAGGCGCAGCTTCAGCAGGTAATGGCGGGGCTGGCGGTCTTGAGCGAACTGTTTGATGAGCCGAGGGAGGGTAGGTAGAGTGCAAAATTCAAAGTTCAAAATTCAAAATTTTGGGCTTTGAACTTTGAATTTTGCACTTTGCACGTTCCACCCCCTCACCCCCTACTCCCCACATCTAATGCACATGATCGAAATCTACGAACTGACCAAACGCTTTGGCCCCAAGCCTGCTGTGGATGGATTCTCCCTTACCGTAGAACCGGGGGAAGTCTTTGGCCTGCTGGGGCCAAACGGCGCAGGCAAGAGCACCTTAATCAAAATGCTCACCACCCTGCTGCCAGCCAGCAGCGGTCGGGCTGCGATCGCTGGGTACGACATTGGCCGCCAGCCCAGCCGGGTGCAGCGCAGCATTGGCTACGTGCCCCAGGCCCTCTCGGTAGATGGCACCCTGACCGGCTACGAAAACCTGCTGATTTTGGCCAAGCTCTACAGCGTGCCCCGACGGCAGCGGCTCGATCGCATCCACGCCGCCCTGAGCTATGTGGGGCTAGAGTCAGTGGCCAATCGCCTGGTCAATACCTACTCTGGCGGCATGATTCGGCGGCTGGAAATGGCCCAGGCTACCCTGCACCGCCCCCCGGTTTTATTTCTAGACGAACCCACGGTGGGGCTCGACCCGGTAGCCCGCAAAACCATGTGGGATCTGATTTTGCAGCTGCGGCGCGACTACGGCACTACGGTCTTTCTTACCACCCACTTTATGGAAGAAGCCGACGTGCTGTGCGATCGCATCGCCATGCTCTACCACGGCCAGCAGGTGGCGATCGGCACCCCCGCTGCCCTCAAAGCTACCGTGCCCCACCCTGAAGCCACCCCCGAAGCCACTATGGATGACGTATTCATCCACTACACCCGCAACTCGCTCAGTACCGAAACCGAAGGAAGCTATCGTGACACGTCAACCACACGCCGTACCGCTAAACGACTGGGCTAACCGAGGCCGAGTTACCGCCCCGATCGAAGATTTCATCGCCAAGGCCCTGGTCGCCGCCGAACTGGAAGTGCGCAAGCTGCGCCACGACCCCATTCAGCTATTTACCCGCGCGGTGCAGCCGGTGCTGTGGCTGACCATTTTTGGTCAGGTGTTTACCCAGGTGCGAGGCATTCCCACGGGCGGCCTCAGCTATATGGACTTTATGACGCCGGGCATTTTGGCCCAGAGCGTTCTATTTATGTCGATTTTTACCGGGCTGCTGGTGATTTGGGAAAAAGACCTCGGCATTTTGCACAAGCTGATGGTCAGCCCTGCGCCCAAGTCGGCCCTGGTGCTGGGTAAAGCGATCGGGGCCGGGGTGCGGTGTTTGTCGCAGCTGCTCATCGTCTATATTGTGGCGGCACTGCTGGGGGTGGGCTTGAGCTGGAACCCGCTTTCTATTATCGGTGTGGCCCTGGTGGTGATGCTGGGAGCGGCGCTGTTTTCGACGTTTTCGCTGATTGTGGCCTGCTGGGCGCAGACCCACGAGCGGGTGATGGGCGTGGGGCAGCTGATGATGATGCCGCTGTTTTTTGCCAGCAACGCCATCTATCCAATTGAGATTATGCCGGGGTGGCTGCAGGTGGTGTCGCGGCTCAACCCGCTGACCTATATGGTCGACGCCCTGCGCCAGCTGATGCTGGTGGAACCAGCGGGCAGCTACAGCCTGGGGCTGAGCCTCTCAATTTTGGTGGGAATAGCGGCGGTACTGATTGCCTTCTGCGGTCGCTTGTATCCGCGCCTAGTGCGGTAGGGCTGATGGATTCCTCAGCGCAGGTAGCTGGCCAGCAGGCTGTAGCCCTGGGGACTGAGGTGCAGCCCGTCGGTGGTGAGGTCGGTGCGCAGCAGGCCCTGGCTGTCGCTAAAGGCAGCCTGAAGATCGACAAACTCGACCCCGCGACGGCGCAGGGCGATCGCCAGCTGCCCATTCACCTGAGCAACCAGCGGCGGCGGAACCGTGGGCAACCGCGTGGGCAAAATTCCCAGCACCACAATGCGGGTCTGGGGATGTTGTACCTTCAGCCGCTGGGCGATCAGTTCGAGGTTTGAAACCGTGACGCTGGGGGTAGCCCCATTCTTGAGATCGTTGACTCCGGCCATGACGTAGACCGTGCTGGGCCGCACCGTCGCGAACTGGGCCAGACGGCGCACCACATGGGCCGTGGTTTCTCCTGAAATGCTCTGGTTGAGCCAGAGGCGATCGCCCGCCAGCTGCTCCTGGGGCAGCCAGAGGTAGAGCGAATCGCCAACCAAAACCGTCAGCGGGCTAAGGCCCTGGTGGGCCGCCATGATGGTCGCTTCGTGGGCCAGCAGGGTTTGCCACTGCTCATAGGTAGGCTGTTGGGAAGCCGTTTGCCACTGCTCAACAAAAGTGCTGGGAGAAATCTGGCTGTACAGTTGCCCGGCCTGCAGCGTTGCCACCCGCTGTACGTAGAGCTGTCCGCCGGTACGAGGGCGCACGACCTCCGCCGCTGAGGGTATGGCAATAGAGACATACCCTATTACCATCGCCGCGCTTGCTATAGCCAAAACCGTCAGCCGTACCCAGCGTTTCATGGCCCCTTACCCAGTGGATAAACGTTTCAGTGCGCCCACAGCATAGTCAGTCTTTAATCGCTGTCAAGTTTAACCTCACACAGCGTTTCCTTGGCCTGGAAATCAGGAGAGCGCATAGCTATTTATGTACCTCACGCACGGCAAGGAAACTATAAGGATATATTTAACGCCTGCTCAGACTCTGAAATTACAATTGATTTAAGTTAAGTCGATAAAGTCTGCTAGGGTTGGCACATTAGCACCGACGAGATGCACTAACCATAACCCTGGCAATGGATTGAGCTGAGCTGCAGGACTTAGCAGCGGTAAATTGGTCTCTCCATTGCGTTGTTTTTATAGAACGCTAAACGACTATTTTTAGTTAGAAAATGTCTCGCTACCAAGGTGTTTTGCAATGGCTTTCAAGACAGTTGTTTTTTACGGTTCCTACAGACGCGATGGTCAAGGACCGGCCAACGGCCATCGCAACGGTATTCGCGCCGCCAAGTTTTTGCTCGATCAGCTGGATCAGCGCGGCCACACCACTGTTTTTGCCGATGCTTTGGAGTACGACTTTGGCCTGCTCGATCGCATGTATAAAGAGCACGAACCCGGCCAGGCCCCGGCCAAAATGGAGGAGCTAGCCGAGCACATTCGCACCGCCGATGGCTTTGTGGTGGTAACAGGCGAATAAAACCACTCGGTGCAGCCAGGGCTGAGCAACCTGATGGATCACTTTTTAGAGGAATACTACTTTCGACCAGCCGGGATTGTGTCGTACTCGGTGGGGGCTTTGGTGGGGTGCGAGCCGCCGTGCACCTGCGGGTGATGCTGGGGGAGATGGGGATGTCGACAATTTCGTCGATGTTTGCCATTTCAAAAATTACCGAAGCTCTAGATGCTGACGGGCAACCTCAAGATAAGTCGCTGACCAAGCGTCTCGGCTCCTTTTTAGACGAGCTGGAGTGGTATCAAGAAGCTCTAAAGCGACAGCGCGATGAAAAGGGCAAACCGTTTTAGACCATTAGAAGAATTGTGGCGGTGGGAAGAGGCCTGCCTGAGGAAAATCGGCAAAAGAATCAGCTGAGTGGCACAGACCGCTTTCGGCTCGAACCTTTCCGAAGAGAGAGGGTGCCGCTGAAGTCTCGCGGAATCATAAAGAATGTGAGTTATGACACACTATCAAACTTTCAATTAGGAAATACATCTAATGACTGACATGACAACCATGGCAACTAAGCTTGCTGACCTGAAGCTGTTTCAAAATATCTTGATCGACAGCGAGCAAAAGCTAATGGCGGCCACTAACGACAGCACCATTCGTGAGCGCCTGGAAGGGATGCTGAAGAGCGATCGCGAAAATCTTGGCACCATCGAAGAAGCCGTGACCAAGCTGGGCTCCGCATCAGAGCCACGCGACATCACCCAAAAGCATGCTGAGGCCGTCACCAAAATGATGAACGGCTCAGAACTATCCCTTTACGACAAGTTCTTTCAGCTTGAACTGCTAAAGCACCAGCAGACGATGAATGGTTTGGTGCTGCACAAAGTAGGCCAATCCTTGAGCGATGAACTTCAAGATGCCATGGAGCCGCTCAACAAGGTTAACTTTGAAAATCGGGCTCACCAGGAAGTGCTCAAAGGCGTGCTCTACTTCGTCGGTACCCGTGAAATAGCAGGTAAAGAGCCTGACATGGGCCTATGGGCCAGCGTCGAGCAGGGAATTGCGGCGCTCAAAGGGGCGATCGGCAGCGCGGTGAGCTAATCAATGTTTCTGTAACCGCTGCTGTCAGCAGTAGCGCAACATCCTCTGGGTCATCAGTAGGTTTAAGCCACTGCCCAGAGGATGTTTTTGTGTAATAGAAGCATTACATCTGCAAACGCAGCAGAATCAGCTGGGTGGCGCGATCGTCCTCCAGGTTGTTGTCGCTGACCAGCAGCAGGCTCTGGCTGCCGTCGGGCAGGCGCGGCCCCAGGGTCATGCCCTCCAGGTTGTCCACCGCCAGCGGGGTGTCGGCAAAGTCGAGCACCAGCTGCTTGCGAATGGGCGAAATTCCCGACACATCCCCCGCCAAAGAGGGGATAGACGAGGTATCGGTGGCACCGCCCGTCGCCAGCTGGTAGAGTTTCACCTGCGTGCCCCGCAGGCCAAAGGCACGCTCCAGGGACAGAAAGTGCCCCCCCTGATCGATCGCAAGTAGGGCGGTGAGGCCATTCACCACTGCCCCAGAGGGTTCTAAATCAAGGGGGTAGCGGTGCTCGGCAATCAGCGTCGTCTGGTCGTCACCAATTAGGTAGTGCAAAAAGCGGCTGTTGAGGGGCTGACTGGGGTCGTCGTTGTAGTCCTGAACCAGGGCCGACTCGGTGGCGGCAAACAGGCGAAAGGGCTCGATCATGCCCGCCCCGCTGGAGGCCCCAGCGAGCGTCAGGGCCTCCAGGCTGAGGTTGTTTTGCACGCCCCGGGTGGCCTGGTCGGGGTCATCGGGCAGGTAGCGATCGGGCAGGGGCAGGGTTGCGATCGCCCGTCCCGTCTGGCGGTCAAATTCACCAATAAAGGGCGGCGCGTTTTGCCTCACATCCCCCTCGCTACTGATTAGCAGGGTGTCGCGGGGCGACAGAGCCATGCCCTCGGGGTCGATACTGCCCCTGGGGTAGGGGTTGCCAGCGGCATCCAGCAGCGGCGTCACCGCCTCAAGGCCAACGGTGTCAAACCGGGGCTGCCCGGTCCCTCGCTGAGCCAGAGTTACGGCCAAAGTGTAGAACCGGGCCGGGCCAAAGCGACCGCGATCGTCGGAGAGGGCGTAGAGCCGATCGCGGGGGCGATCGTAGACCAGCGCCGACAGGCCGCCTAGGGTTGTGTCCTCAAACTGCTGGGGCGGCAGGTTGTAAACATCCAGCAGCTCGACTGCGATCGGCAAAAACAGCCGGTCTTCGGCTTTGATTTGAGGAATGGCGCAGCTGGTGACCAGCAGCAACAGCAGCAAGGCCAGCGATCGCCGCCCCACCACCCGCCACAGCCTCCGGCGCATCCCCTTTGCCATCGTCATACCCTTCTCGTATATCCTGCTGGCTCTGGTTCTGTCGTTGGGCCAGCACCCTCTAGAATAGGCCACGCTTGAGGCTCCTAAACGACGGCCCGCGATCGCTACCAGGTCAACCGCAGGCCCTGCTCAATCAAGAACGCCTGCAGCGCCGGCATTTGACCGGTCACCACGATTTGAGCCGGGGTCAAGTCGTAGGGCTTGGCGTAGCGCAGTAGCCACCCCGCCGTGCCTCCCGCTGCGCTGCCCACGCTCCACTCGCCGTAGTGCACCCGCGTGACTCCATTGACAATGTGGCTAACGGCAATGCTTTTACCCCCAATCAGCACATTGTCAACTCCCTGGGGCACCAGCGCCTCTAGGGGAATTTGCAGGGGCCGCACCACAAATTCTTTAATGCTGGCCCCCGCCGCCTCATAGGAAGGCCGCCACGACCGATAGCGGCAGCCGTGAATGTCGATGTCGTAATGGGCCAGGGCAACGGCCGTTGCCCTGAAGTCGCGCCCGCCGGTCATGTCTTCGCGCAGGTCGGCTTCCACCGCCATGAAACTGTCCTGCCCATAGGCCGGGCGACCTAAAATGCGTCGCCCCTCGCGAATATAAGGCGCAATGCTGAGGCCCGACTGGGTGCCGAGGGGAGAGGCACTGCCGCTTAAAAGGGTGAGCGGCAGTTTGTTGGTAGCTTCGGTTTCAATCAGCCACTCGGCAAACTTGAGCGCGTGAATTTCGCCGTAATTGAGCGATTCTGTTGACAGCCCTCCCAGCCAGTCCTGGCGCTGCCCCGAGAGGCGAATATCCTCTTCGGTAAACACCAGGGGCGGGTCCATAAAGTGCCAGTCGTTGCCCTTGTTCCAGTTGATCAGGGTCATTTCGCCTGGACGAGTCAGGTTGACATTAGAGTTGCCCGCTACCTGACTGACGATGCGACGGTAGTTAAACACGCTGCCAAAGTTAAAGAATGGGAACCCCTCCAGGTCAAACTCATTGCGGTGTTCAGCTTTACTGAGCACGGGATCTATCTTTTGCAGCGCCCTCAGGCTCTCGTTTTTGTCGTTGAGGGTGGCCAGCACAAAGGGGTAGGTAAAGGCCTGGGTGCAGTCGGGATTGTCCTGGGCTGGGGCGTTGACTTCGCCGGTAAAAGCCTGACCGTCAGACCCCAGTCGATGGGGAAAGTTGGCCCAGCCCACGAGTTCGCCAGTATCAGTGGCGTCGATCACAATCATGGGGCGATCGGGGGGCGACTGCAGCCGAATCGGAATTTTGTTGTACGCCTCATCGTCGGACCAGGCGTACCAGCGCTCCAGCTCCTGGGAAAGCCGCCCAGTAGGCACATAGCCTGGGTCTAAGGGAATGCGGCGCACCCCGTACACCGCCGTCACGTAGCGGCCTGAGGCATCAAAGGCGGCCCCCTTAAAAGCAGTAGAGGTGGCCCAGCGGCTTTCAGGCGCGCTCTTGGCGGCCTCACGTAGCCACATCTCGGCGGCGGTAGCGCCGGCCCGAGGGGTAAAGCACAGCTCCCCTACCCAGCAACTGTTGGTTCGATCGACCGACAGCTGAGCGGGCAGCCCTGTCCAGGGCGGCAGGTACACAGGCTGTCGCTTGATCAGCGCCTTAAACGCTTCCCAACTGGGCGAAAAATTGCGCCGCCAGCGCATCGCCCGCGACTCATCGATCGCCGACACGCCCTGAGAACTAATCTGCCCCCCCATCCAGGGGGTGAGCTCAATTAAACAGGTCGTGACGCCCGTCTTCATCGCCTGGGCCGCAGCGGCAACCCCTCCCAAGGTGCCGCCAATGACCACCACCTCGCAGGTCCAGACCTCCTCGGCCAGGGGCAGAGGGGTGAGGGTCGGGCGACCGTTAGCGGTTTGAATTTGGCGAATGCCGGTGGCGACCTCAGCCCGATTGACGATTTGCCCCACCGGACGCTGCGTGAACTCCAGGGGCTGTCGCCAGTACTCACTGGCCCCTCGAAAGGCCACCAGCAAGAGGGTACTGCTGAGCAGGGCCATCGTCGCCAACGCTCGCCGCCGCAGAGCTCGTCGTCTGCGCCTGGTCCTGGGGGTTGGGGGTAGTGAACGATAGCGGCGGCGCTCCAGCATGGACAAGGGCGGCATACCTACGGGGTTGGTCGTCTGTGAGTGTAGCAACGAAATCGAGAAACGACGCAACCAAAACCCCGGTTTTCACCGCCCATCCTTGGGATTGGGCCAACATCAGCCGCCCTCTCTGGTGAAGCGACTGAGTATGTGTAGACTTTTTTAGTTCCCGGAGCAATTTAGAGATTTAGGCCATAATGGGCACGACCTCATGCCCTTTGGCAACGTTGATCTTCCATCCTCACAGAATCTATGCACTTTCACCTTCGCCTCCGGCACCACCTACTGCTTCCCTTAGCGCTGACGACTTTGGCCACGGCGCTGCCAGCCAGGGCACAGACCGCTGTCTATACGCCTATTGTGCTACCGGCCTCCCGCGAAGTTAATGATGCTTTGAGCGATCGCGATATTCCCACAGGAACGGGTGGGTTTGCCCGCGACTACACAGTCAACCTTGAGGCCGGTGACCAGGTTGCGATCGATGTCATCTCTGACGAATTCGACACCCTGGTGGTTCTGATGAACAAAGATGGCGTCACCATGGGCGAAAACGACGACGGCCCCGATGGAACCACCAACTCCCTGCTCTTTGCGCGCATCAACGAATCGGGGGCCTACACGGTTCGGGTGCAGGCCTACGCTGGGCAGGGGACAGGCAATTTCTACCTCAAGGTAGCCCGCCTGCGAGAGGTGCAGTAGAGATCGCCAGCATTTTTTTCCTGCAGTCTTGTCAGGTGTGACACCAGCTTGCTATCTTAAGTGAGCGCTGAAATTCGCGCTCCCTCGCCGGGATAGCTCAGTTGGTAGAGCAGAGGACTGAAAATCCTCGTGTCGGCGGTTCAAGTCCGCCTCCTGGCATTCAACCAAATCAAGCGAAAAGCCCTGAATCTAAACGGTTTGGGGCTTTTGCTTTGGAGCCTCGTATTTTTGTGTTGTCCTTTTTTAGACACCTTTAGGCGAGTTTGGGGG
>PYER01000498.1 GCA_003017855.1 filamentous cyanobacterium CCT1 | reverse complement strand
GTGCAGAGCCGCATCATGGGTGCTCATCCCCTGGCTGAGGTCGTAATTGAAGAAGATCTCTAGAATCTGGTGGGGATTTGCCGGACCGTCCGTCAGGGGCTCTGCCGTTTCGACGGTCTGTCCGTCAGCCACCAGCAGGGATTGCCCCGGGCTGATCGGGTAGTCGGTAACGACACCATCAGCTTCAACGATCTTGATCTCGACGGTTTCGTCGTCGCTATAAACCACCTGGGCGGTTCCAGGACGCTCCGCCAGCACGCAGGCTTCCTTGGGCTTCCGGGCCTCTAGCAGTTCTTCGATTCGGGGCAGCCCCTGAATAATGTCTCCAGTTTTTGCCCGCTCAAACACCAGCAGCACCAGACTGTCACCCCGCTGTACCAGGTCACCATCTTCGATATGCAAGACCGCACCAGAAGATACCCGATAGGGACGGGCCATGCGTAGGGTGAGATGACCATCGTTGATGGCTGTAACCTGGCCCGATTCTTCAACAACAATGCCGTCAGCCAACTCGGTACCAGCCACGATCAGATCGCCCGCGCTAACCGAGGGAGTTTTGCCCTGGAGGTCAATAATTAGGCGATCGCTGTCCCGCACCACCAGCACCCGACGAATGGCCTCAACCCCTTCGCGGATACCGCGGATCTCGCCAGTCTCTTTGCACTGAATTTCGGTCCGGGCTACAACAGCTCCCGGCTCGATTTGCTGACCGTCTTCCACCAGGAGCCGGGTAACCGTTTTACCCTGGGTCTGATCAGCAATCACATCGCGCCGAATCACTAGGGACTCTAAGATCACCATCTGCAGGCGTCTTAGATTCTCATCGCTTTCATCGGGCACCAGCTCAATATCGGCAACCACATAGGGCGCGTCTTCACCAATTTCGATCACCAGCTGAGTGCGCAGCAGCTCAATGCCCTCAACGGACTTGACCCGCTCACCATCTTTGTAAGGAATCCGCTGAATCGCCCGCAGACTGATAGAGCTGTTAGTGTCGTTGACCGAATCCTGGCTAGGCACCGGAGGCTCATCAGGCACGGCATATTCTTCAACCGGACGCAGCAGCAGGGCCGGACCTTCTGGAGTCTCGGCGTACTCCACATACCGCACCTCATCGACGGTCAGCCCCGGCATAATCTCTTCCCCGGCAGAGACGGTGGTGCCATCCCGGTCCATGACCGCGTCGGGAGAATCTACCATGTGCAGATCCCCAGGCTTGATCACGATTTCCCGTAGAATGTCGTTCTTCTGGGTGACTTCGACCACGCCGCTGTTCTGACAGAAGATGTCTTTAACAACTTCCGTACCGGCTTCGACATACTGACCGTCTTCCACTAGCAGCAGCGAAATATCTTTGTTGACTTCGTGGGCTTCCTCTGGAATCCAGAGTAGGGTGCCGCCTTTAGTGACTTCATAGCCCTGCTTGGCCTTGCCTTTCTTCGCAACTTCTACCCCAGAGAATTTGATAATGCCACCGGTCTGGGTGTGGTACTTATCATCTTCTAGCTCCGCAATCACCTGACCGTTGCCAACCTTGGCACCGGGAGTAGCAATTAGGGAGAACTGCTGGCCATTGGAAGTTTCTAGCACGTAATGCTCTCGGCCTTGGCCGCTTTCGCCCCTGACCTGGGCCTGGTCTAGGAGCACGGAAGCAGTAATAATCTCAACCTCGCGCACGCCTTGATCGTCAGTGGTCTCTGGCAGCCGCACCTGGCCACCCCGCTCTGTGATCAGGCGAGTTTCAGCCAAAATGCCACCCGCATCGAGCTGATCGCCGTTGCGTACCACGGGTTCAGCTCCCGGCGGTAGATTATACACTTCACCGGAAAGCACCCAGATCAAACCACCACGCTGGGCAAGACGGGTGGTGTTGCCCTGGCGATCTTTCTTCTCTTCCTGGACTAAACCGGCAAACATGACTTCTCCGGCCAGGTCTGTGGGTACGTCCTTAGTTGCCTTCTCAGTGACTTTCCGAGCCCGGCCCCCTGAGGTGAGTTCCGCGATCAGCTGATCAGCTTCGACGGTTTGCCCCGGCTGAACAAACAGAATCGTGCCCTGGGGCAGGGCGGCTTTTTGGGGGCGACCTTCGGTTTCAACCGTGAGTTCGGTGTTGGCCTCCATCACAAGGGCGTCTTCGCCGTGGCGAGTCCTGAAAGCGCGGCTTTTGAAATTCTCTGGCAGGCGAACCGTTCCCTTCCGTTTAGCCCGAATCTGCTGGGCCACTTCCCCGGTAAAAGTACCGCCAGTGTGGAAGGTCCGCATGGTTAGCTGAGTGCCCGGTTCCCCGATGGACTGGGCTGCGATAATACCAACGGCTTCACCCAGGTCCACCATTTCAGAATGGGCTAGACTCCAGCCGTAGCAG
>PYER01000170.1 GCA_003017855.1 filamentous cyanobacterium CCT1 | reverse complement strand
GCTTGGCTCGTAAAACCATTTGCTTCTCCAAATCGGTTCTGATGCATGACACGGTGATTGGCCTATTTATCAATCGCCATGAGTTTGGGCGAGCGGTATGACAGGGCTTCCACAGGTCTAGAACACTACCCTACACCGCCATAGGGAAGGAGATATTGCCGTGAGTGAGCAAAACCGATTTGCTAATCTGCTCAAAGCAGCCAAGCAGCAGCCTGAGATAGAAGCCTCCACCTCCCCTAAACTTTTGCCAAATGTTCAAAAATCCGAACATTTAGATACTCGTGCTTCTAGACATCTGGACATTTCACCATCATCTAAAGCCAAGAGCAGTAGCCCTGACTATAAGCGCACCACGATGTATCTCAGTCAGGCGCTACATCGCCGACTGAAGCAGGCTAGCCTTGATGAGGGGATAGAGATGAGCGATATTGCCGAGTCAGCAATCACGGCATGGCTCGACGAAGCTAGCGCTGCCCGAGTGCTCTGCGAACTGGTCAGAGACCAGCGGCTAGGATAGTAAACAAGCCCAGTGGCCCTTCTCCTCCCTCACCTCACCGCATACCCCCCATGGAACTGACCATTGACCTACCCGATCAGGCGTTTCAACGGCTAGTGCACCTGGCCGAATTGACCAAGCAACCCTTGGCAGAGCTAGTTATCCAGAGCATTGCCGGAAACCTGCCCCCAGCGGTGGAAACGGCCCCACCAGAGATTCAGGGCGAACTGCTCACCCTGCAAACCCTAGACACCACTGCCCTGCGGCAGGTAGCCCAAAGCCAGGTGCCCCCCGCCCAGCAAGAACGCCACCTGATGTTGCTCGAAAAAAATCAGGCCGGAGAGCTGACCTCAGACGAGCAGCAAGAACTCGAAGCCCTATTGCTACAGGCCGACCAACTCATGCTGAAGAAAGCCCATGCCTGTGCCCTCCTACGCTGGCGTGGGCAGCCAATTCGTGACCTGAGCCAACTTGCGGCTTCCTAGGTTATGGCCTCAGTTCCCCAAGCCCTTCGTCAACAAGTCACGACCCTAGCAAAGAATTGTTGCGAATATTGCCAAACCCAACAACGGCTGACCGGCATGCCCCTGGTGCTTGACCACATCCAGCCACAATCCCTCGGCGGGAGTAGCGATCTGAGCAACTTAGCTGCATCCTGCTACCGCTGCAACCAGTTCAAAGGAGCAAAAACCGAGGCCGTCGATCCCCTTACTCAGCAGGTAGTCAGCCTGTTCCACCCGCGTCAACAATCTTGGGCAGAGCACTTTACTTGGGCCGATGAGGGCATTCAGATTAGTGGCCTAACTTCCTCTGGTCGGGCAACGGTCGAAGCCCTGAGGCTGAATAATCCCTACATTGTCGAATCGCGCAAAATCTGGGTTGCCGAAAACTGGCATCCTCCTGATCTTTAAGCCTAAGCAGAATCGCTGGGAGCTATGTTTTAAGCCTTATCTCCTAGGGACGCGATTGAAAAGCTCTTCTAGCCTTGGTGAGGCAGCTAGACCACAGTTTTGGGATCTGTGAGCGACCAGCTACCCTGAAATGACACTACCGTTAGCTTGGCTGCGCTACCAACCCAAAACTCATGAGCAACCCCACCTACTGGCTCTGTCTCTTTAACCCCATCACCTGGCAAGAGTTCTGCGACGCTGGGGCAGAGGTCATGGGCTTCCCTGAAACCCGCAGCAGAACCATTAAGCGCATCAAACCAGGTGATTACTTACTGGGCTATATGACCGGGGTTTCTAAGTGGATGGCGGTGCTGGAGGTGACCTCAGAGCCCTATTTCGACAACAGCACCAAAATATGGAAGCAGGCGATCTTCCCTTGCCGGGTGAAGGTCAAGGTGGTCGATCACCTCGATGCTGAGACTGGCATTCCAGCCCTTTCCCTCAGTAAGCAGATGCGGATGTTTGACAGCCTCAAGACTCCCCACTGGGGGCTGCTGTTTAGGATCACGCCTCGTGAGCTGCACGCTAGCGACGGTGAGCTGTTGATTAAGGCCATTTCAGAAGCTAAACAAAAGCCAGAGGCGTGAACAAGCCTCAACTTAAGATTCCGCAGGGTGACAAGCAATTTTCGAGGTCTGTGAGCTTTTGCTGCTTACAAGCCTCGACAGTGGCCTTAAACGCTGGTCTCAGGATTCTAGGCTTGCTGTCCAATAGCTGGTGCAGTGGATAGAGATGTAAGGCTTATAGCCCTTGGCTTTGGCATGCCACAGAGAGCAATCCTATGCACCAACAGCTAGCTCATCAAGCTAGCTTACAGACGAAAATCGCGCTTTCGGGCAAATTCTGCCGATTTCTGGGCCGCTGCATCGATTCTAAGATTTTCATTCCTGCCCATCTGTCCCCTACTGGGGACAGATGGGCTTATTTTTCTTCTAACTGGTTTATGGCAGGCATTCAGTATGGCCCATACTCTCATCCGGTGAAGTTGAGGGGGGAGAACCAGAGTCAGTCGATCTCAGCCAAATGGCTGATTTTGTTGATAAGCCATTGATCAATGAGCGAAGCCACTTTAGCCAAAGCTAAGACGCACCCGCACTTAATGACCGTATTGAAACGCTAAAACCATTGGAAACTCGTTGGCCTTCGATGTCACTTTAGCTAAAGTGGAAGTAAATGAGAGCAAAGCTGAATATATGAGGGTAAACACAATCCTGAAGAATTTCTACGCTTTATTCGGGCTAGCCTGGCGTTTTATGGCTAACCCTGGTATATCTGTCTTCAGTCCCTAACCCGTGTGGAGGATTTATATGACAAAATCGTCAGCGTCGAACAGTAGGACTACTCCCCTTCGCTTTGAAGACTGTCGCCTGGTGAGCAAGCATCAGGCTGTAAAGGAACTGGGGATCAGCGAAACTACCCTGAAGGTTTGGCACAACGGTATTCCCAGCCAAGGCATTAAGCCAACGTTAGCGAAAGGGGTGTACTGGTGCCAACCTGGCGGAATCACCTCGCCGGTTCTGTACAACCTAGATTTGGTTCGAGACTGGATGTTCAATCCCGATGCTGAAGCTCATAAGGCGGCGGTGAGGGCAGTTTTAGCTTCAATGCCAAGTAGTAGAGCGATGTCGGCAGCATAGGCACAGGAGGGCATCGAGCCCCTAAAAAGCGGAAAACCGTCGGAGATTAGCAGCTCGACGGTTATCCATGCATACACCGATCAAAGCTTTCCAACCACGAAAAACCATTGATCTAGTCTCAGCAATCGAAGCCAAGGGCTTCTATGCCAATTCATGAACAGGAGATTTTGGAAATAACCATGTCCACGGGATCTAATATTAACTGCCTAGGCTCTGATAGTCCAGCAATGGAGCATCTACGCCTAATGGGCTGTAGCAATGGTAATAAGGTCTGTTATCGGGGTATTTTGCCTGAAAGCGGGCAAAACAGGGGACGAAAAGCAACGGCGATGTTCCCAATCCTTCCGCCTGACTTAAAGAACTGGGAAGCTAAGGGTGGAGGAGTTTACGTGGTTGTGAACTCTGGTGGCCACAAGGACAAGGAAATTACTCACTGTCGGGCTGTTTTCTATGAACACGATGATCTGGATAAAACCCTGAGCCGCGACTTATGGCGACAGCTGAATTTGCCATCACCTACCTTTCAAGTGGACACAGGTAACAAGTCGGTTCACTCCTACTGGGTGTTTGACAAACCAGTACCTCCCAATCAGTGGAAAGCCTTGCAGGTAGACCTACTAGATTTTGCTAAGGGAGATCAAAGCCTTAAGAATCCGTCTAGGGTAATGCGTCTAGCGGGCTTCCTGCACCCCCAAACAAAGCAACCAGCTCAAATTATTGTGCAAGATAGGCAGCGCTACTCATTCAACGAACTGAGGGCTTCTGTTCCCCCGCAGTACTCTACTTGGCCTAAATTTAGCAAGGCTTCTATCCTACCGCTTCCTGAAGCAGTACCCCTTGAGGTGTGTTTATCGAGAGAGAGTCGGAGCCTGATTGATTCTGGTGTAATCGAGGGCCGTCGTAACACGACCGGAGCAAAGGTAGCGCGTGATCTAATAGGTACTGCCGATTACCTCAACAACCTTGGGCAGCTATTCAAGGGCGATCCGCGTAGTTTGTTTGAGGAATATGCAGAACACTGCAATCCACCTCTACCTGAGTCTGAGCGCGAACGAATCTGGCGCTCTGCTGAGCGAACCAACCCTAGCCCATCGCTTTCTCACAAGCAGATAGAAGGCTGTATTAAAGGTTGGGCTTGGAGAAAACATTGTGAAATAGCAATTACTGCACCAGCCGGGGCTCATTCCCAGCAGTTACTCGATCTTAATGAGTCTGAACTTGTTAGTCCATTAAGCAGTGAACCGCCTAAATTGGCCAATAAGTATTGGGCGGTGCAGGCACTCTTAGGTGAGCGTCTGGCTTATAACGAGCTAACCAACCAGATTGAACTAGACGGGAAGGTCGTTGAAGATCCAGCAGGCATACGCCTAGTACTTGGCGGCACAAATAAATCTACTGGTCACGAGGTCAAGGGTTTACCGGTGTAATTCCATTGGAAGGGCTTGGCCAAGGTGCGATTGACGTAATCCACGAAGGCGAGGATCTTGTTCTTGAGCTCAGCCTGACTGGTGAAACTGGAGCGGCGTAGGAGTTTGCGCATCAGGATGCTAAACCAGACTTCAATTTGATTGAGCCAGGAGGAATGTTTTGGCGTGAAATGCACGACCAGGCGATGGGAGGGGTCTTTCAAGAAATCCGAGCGAGTGGCCATTGACGCTAGGATGCCCGATTTTCCCTTTTTGCCTAACTCAATGGGCTTAGGCTCCAGTTCAGCCACCAAGCGCACCAAAGACTCCGATTGATGAGTATTGAGACAATCCATCACGAGGTGAATTTTAGGGGCGGTGGGTGCTGGCCCGAGGAGGGCTCTAAGATGCGTGTCTAAATCGGCCTCGGTTCGGGTGTCACCAACGCTGGCCTGGTCAATCTGACCGGTCGCGACATTTAGCGAGGCGATTAAGGTCTGGGTGCCATGGCAGATGTACTCAAACTCCACCTTTTCACAGCGCCCCGGCTTCATCTCCAGATTCGGCATGGCGCGTTCCAGCGCTTGAATGCCCGTCATCTCGTCGAGGCTATAGGTCAATTCGCCCCGTTCAGCCCGCTCGGCGGCCTGCTCGTAGACACCGCAGATGTCGGTGACTTTAGCGGCAAACTCAGGGTCTGGGGGGGGTGGAGCCAGTAGCGAGTCTGGTGCGGTTTGAGTTCGGCTTCGGCTAACAATCGCCCGACGTGGCGGGGGCTGATGGTCTCGACCATGCCCTGCTTCATCATCTCATCAGCTAACTCGGAACCGCTCCAATGGCTGATGGGGCGACCATACTGCGCGGGCGGGGCGCAGGCGAGGGCATACAACTGAGTAATTTGCTCCAACGTGAATCTGGGCGGGCACCCCGGTCGAGGTGCATCCTGGAGCCGTTCTTCGAGCGGTAACTCGCGGGCACTCACCTCTAGCCACCGGTTGCGCCAGAGCCGACTCGTATCCTTGGTAATACCCAATTCCCGAGCAATCGCACCATGACTGACACCCTGGGCGGCTCGCAAAATGATGGTCGCTCTCAGCGCAATCTGCTGAGCCGTGCTCGGTCGCCGAGCTATTTTCTCCAGGGCTGTCTGTTCCTCGGTCGTTAGCGTGATGGGGGTAGCTGCAAGTCTTGGCATGGCAAACCAGTTCCCGTCGCTCTACCCTTAAACAACAGATCTACTTCCGCCTCAGAGTACTAGTTCAGTTACGGCTAGATCGATCTGCCCGCTCTTCATACGAGGCGAAAGTTTTTGCCAAAAGCCGTGCTCCAGAACACCAATCTCAAGGTCGGCCTCATGATTGAGCAAAATAATTAGATTATCCTCGTGCTCAACCTGAAAAGTATACTTGGGCATTTGTTTCATAGCTTGGTTGAATGCCCATACCCGCTCAGGAGTGCTGGCAGGCCAAAAGATTGACTGCTGGCCAGTAGCAGGAATTGCTTTTTCAAAGACTATTGGGCTTTCCAATTCGTAGAAATAGCCTCCACCTTCCGGGTCTTCAATGCAGTCAACCAGTTCCACAGCGCCAATAATAGCCTTACGGACGATCTAATCCTGGGGAATGTTGTATTCCGCCATATACTCATCGGAGTCTTTCGTACCGCTGGAATGAATAAGAAAAATTCCCCGATACTTTGTGGCCTTAGTTCGATACTCAAAATCCTTTTCGCCATGAACAATGGCCCAGGCAAACGGGAAGTGAATCGACATAGCTCTCAGTCGGTCTGGAAACTGTGCGACCTCGGTGGTTAGCATAAAAATTCCTTGATTAGTGCAATAACTTTTGCGGTATTAAATAGGTCACAGCGAGGGGAAACAAGCGAGGGGTGGGGTCACGAAACCGCGCCCGGACGATGATAGATTCTTGCTCGATCTCCTGAGGAATCTGGTCTACTCGCAGCTGCAGGCTGCTGATGTTGCGCTCAAACTGCTCCTTCTCGGTGGTGCTAAACAGAGTTAGCTGCTCTACCTCAGGTTCCTCTAGCTCCTTAAGAATCTGCTGCCGCAGCTCCGTCATGACGGCAGTTATGTCAGCCACCTCCTTCTCACAGCGATCTTGCAGCGCCTTTTGTAAACCGTTGGTGCGCTCATCCATACGCACTTCCAGCGATCGCAGCAGTTGGTCCTTATGGCCCGGCCACAGATCCATCAGCCGCCCTTGAAACGACTCCGGCACTTCATCCGGCAGGGCCGCCGCCAGCGCCTGCTGCACCTGCCCCACATTCAACCGACTAAAGCGCCCTTCCTTGAGAATGCCCCCAGCGGTGATCACCTCCTCATGGAGTCGCTGCTGGTCGCCGCCCAAAATCACCAATCGCCCATAGGCCACCACCACCGGATGCTCCAGGGCCGAACTGGGCACTAGCCGCGCCGTCACCCGATGCAGACGCTTGCGCCCCTCCCGCGACCATACCTCCGCCCGCAGCAGCCGCAGGCACATCTGCACCAGTCGATGGTTGAGGTGTACCAGCACCACATCATCCCGCCCGTGGGAGAAGTCGGGGTCAAACACAATGGGGCGAATCTCTTTCGTGTGGGGGTGCTCCAGCCCGTCGGAACAATCCGCCCAGCTGCCCTTCAGGGCCGGTAGGCTATACACCGATCCCTTGACGCCAGGCATTTCAACAGGGATCAGAGCAGGCTGCTCCGCCAGCTCTAGGCCGATGTTGACCACCGACTCAATGTGCTCTGGGGTGAGGCGCAGGGTGCGGCGGGTTTCGCTGAGCTGTTCCTTGAGCTGTTCAATGCGATCGCGCACCGACCTTTCAAACTTCAGCATCCGCCGCAGCGGTTCCGATTCGCGCTCCGCCAGGGCCGTATCCAGCGTCACCCGCCGCCCCAGCATCGCCTCTTCTACCTGGACGGCAATCACCGGCCCCACCTTGCCCAAGTCTTCGCGAATGGCATTTACCTTCAGCGCTGCCCGCATCAAAAACTCAATATCCCCCTCCAGATCCCCCGGCTTAATGCCCGCCGTAGCCGTCTCTCGGTAATCTTTGCCGACAAAGTGGTAAACCTGCACCGCCGGGGCACGCTGCCCGTGGCGATCGATGCGGCCATTGCGCTGCTCCATGCGGTTGGGGTTCCAGGGAATCTCATAGTGGATCAGCCGTGAGCAATAGTTTTGTAAGTCCAATCCCTCAGATGCCGCATCGGTGGCCAGCAAAATTCGCACCGGAGACTTTTCTGGGGCCGTCTGGAAGGCCGCTTTCACCCGCTCTCGATCCTCTGATGCCATACCGCCGTAGAGGGTCATGAGGCGATCGCCGCTGGCTAGCCCCTCATTGGCTAGCAGGTCGTAGAGCCACTTCTGAGTCGCCCGGTACTCGGTGAAGATAATCACCCGTTGAGCTGTCCACTCTCGGCCATCGCCCCCTTTTCTGCCCTGGGAGAGGGGCGCAATCTCGGTGGTGATCCAGTCCAACAGTTCCTGAGCCTTTGAGTCGGGTTGGCGGGAAGCGGCATCGGCCCACTGCTGCATGGCCTTTAACAGGCGCTGTTCCTCGGGGCTCGGGGCGTGAAACAGGCGGGTTGAGGATGCGATCGCGTCCTCCGTAGCCTCCTCGTAGACCCCATCGTCGGCAAATTCTTCTTCCACCTGCTCCAGTTGTCGCCGCAGAATGCCCACCGAGGGTTTGGCAAAGCGAGCAGATTTCTTGCGGGTGGCAGACTCCAACGACTGCCGGTGCTGCTCCAGCGTGCTCCGAAACGCTTCTGGCGACGAAAACAGCCGCTTCTTCAGCAGCTTCAGCACAAACTCGGTGGCGTAGAGTTCAGTAGCGTCGTCCTTGGCACCCTGGCGGCGCAGCTCGGTGTACTGCTGTAGCTGTTGGTGTGCCTCTCGCTCTTCGGTACTGTAGTCAACCGCGATCGCCTCCAGTCGTCGCTCTGGAAACCGAGGTGTGCCATCCCAGTGGGGGGGAAACTCTCGCTTCAGCCGCCGCACCATCACCACCTGAAGCTGGTTGGGGTCGGCCTTCACGCCCCGAGCAAACCGCTGATTGTCCAACAGCTCCAGCAAGGCTGTAAAGCTCTCGGGATAGCCGTTGTGGGGGGTCGCTGTGAGAAACAGCTTGTGCTCAAAGTGAGGCTCTAGCAGCCGAATCGCCGCCGTCCGTTGCGAGTCGATGGCATACTTGCCGCTACCCGAGGGAGCCACATTGTGGGCCTCATCGACAATCATCAGGTCAAACCGTCGGGGGTAGATCGACTCTCCCTCAGCTGGCAAAACTTCACGGAACAGGCGCAGGCTGCGATCGCGCTTCAAAAAGTCAATCGAGGTAATCAGCCGAGGGAAATGGGTCCATGGGTTCACATGAATGCCCCGCCTGCGCCGCAGGTCTTTCATCAGAGCACTATCGACAATGCGAAAGTCCAGGCCAAACTTGTCGCGCATCTGCTCTTTCCACTGCACCTGCAGCGACGACGGGCACACCACCAAAATCCGCCGTACCCGCTGCCTCAAGATCAGCTCTTGGGCTACCAGCCCCGCTTCAATGGTTTTGCCCAAGCCCACATCATCCGCCACCAGCAGGTTTACCCGAGGCATCTGAATGGCGCGCACTACCGGGTCGAGCTGGTAGTCCTCAATATCAATGCCGCTGCGAAAGGGCGACTGCACATTGCGAATATCTGCCGATGAGGCCGCTCCCCAGCGCACTGCATCGAGAAAAGCATCCAGGCGATCGGGGGAATCAAACCCCGTCGGCTCTGGTCCGACTTTTCGTAGACGTGGGCACCCGCCTCTAGCTCCCAGATCACCTGTAGCTCATCGCCTAGACCGTCATCCTCTACCGAAGCCAACGTCACCAGGTGCTGGGCCGTTGTCAGGCCAGAGATCACTGGGCTTTGGGGTGGAATGGTCTGCTGAATATCCGTCACCACAAAGCGGCTCTGACGCACATCCACCAGCTGACCCTGTTCGGGAATAGAAATAAGGCGCACGAAAAACCCGCTAGATCTACATCACTATTCCAGTGTTCCCACGGTTATCAGGATTACGGCCCTTGCCCGAGATTACGGCTCTCGAAGCTCTGTAAACGCTAGCCAGTCGCCGGGGTTGCAGAATAACCCACCGGCATTTCGCCAAAGAACTCCCCTCAATGCTGCTTCTGCCGCGGTCCAAGACTCAAACGTCAGGTCGCACCAGTACAGGTAGCCCTCGCGATCGCGCAAGAACAGCTCAAACCTCCCTTCCACAGGCTCAATCCAATAAAACCAGCCCTCTCGAACCTGGGGCGATCGGCAAGGTGCTCTGTCCGGCAGTTCACCTTCGTCATCAATGGCGTACGGATGCCCAATAGCGTGGAAAGCCACAATCGCTACCTCTTTCCGCAAAAAACTTGCGAATACAGTTCAAAAGAACTATAAAGAATATGCTAAAAATTAGCAATTATTCTAGTGTGTCCAGATAGTCTTGGTGAAGCTGATGTTTCCTCAAAACTTGCTCAGCCTGCTTCAGCACATCGATCTGAGCCAGGCGTTCTCGATAAACCTCTGGGCAGTTCTCAAAATCTGGGGCAGTACCCCAAGTTCTCACCGTTTTGACCGAAATCCGGCAGCAGTGAGCCAGCAAACGCTCCCAGTTGCTCTTATAGCCCCAGTCAGATTCCGTCAGACGAGCATATTTTTGGCAAAACTCTTTTGGCTCCAAAGGCTGACCGTACCACTGCTTCCACCCAGTACTCTAGCCCCTCCTGTCCTGACCAATGCTGTTACGCCGGTGAGTTTTATCTGCGATCGCAGATAAAAATTCTAAAAAATAGAATGGTTTTTGTTTTATACGTCCCTACTAAAGTCGCCATGGGCATCATCACTATCCGTGCCGCTTAACCACCTCCGAGGCAACCCGCCGCTACCTGTGGGAGCTAATGGCTCACCTCAATACCCCGCTAGTCACAGAACTCATGCAGGTCATCCAGCACCACAATGACTTTGTAAACTGGCAACAGCGTAGAGAGTTGCCTATGCAGGTGGTTCGAAACCTCTGCACCTCCCTCCGGCTAGACGAGCGATTCTCTGGGCAGCCGGGCCGCTTCTATAGCTCTGCCGCCATGATGGTGGCCTATACCTACGATGCCTGGTTTGCCCTCCAATCGTCCCGCCAGCAGGGGCTAGACGGTCTCAAACGCTGGATCGACATCCTAAAGAGCGATGCCGACATGCTGGAACTGTGCGGTTTAGACTGGAAGTCGTTTCAGGCCAGCGCTAAGGAAATCTTGCAGAGCGTCACAGACCAACTTCAATCAGACCAACCTAAGCCTTCTCCGTCCCATAAAGGTAGCCAACAACGGCGCGAGCAGAGTGACAGAACTGTCTCAAAGCGCCAGCTGGTCAATCAGCTCTTTCAGCTTCACGACGAATCCCCCTCTCTGCTGACCCGGTGTGTAGCTGTTTACCTGCTCAAGAATGGCTGTGCAGTATTAGAAAAACCAGAGAAACCTGAGCGCTATCAGCGCATGCTGCTGGGCAAGAAAAAAGCCGCTAAGCGTCTAGAAGAACAGCTGGCAAGTAGACTCCCCAAGGGCCGAGACCTGACCGACGAGACCTTCTTGAAAGCCCTGGAACTACTTACTTACCAGATCCCTAACAGCGCAGAAGAACTGGCGCGGTGGAAAGCCCAACTGCTAAGGAAACCCAATCCTCTGCCCTTTCCCATCCTGTACGGCAGCAATAATGACCTGACCTGGTTTGTTAAAGAAAAGCCCCGAGGTAAAGCTAAACCGCCTAAACAGCAAATCTGTGTCAAGTTCAATGGGCTGGGCAAGCATGTGTTTAGGGTGCAGTGCGATCGCAGACAGCACCATTACTTCCAACGGTTTGTACAGGATTGGGAGGTCTACAAATGCGGCAAAGGCCCCATCTCCGGCAGTCTTCTCCTCCTCCGTACCGCTAGCTTGCTCTGGAAACCAGCCAACCAGTCATCCCACCAACCTACCGGAAATCCTTGGCAGGATAACTACCTTTACCTCCACTGCCAGATTGATACTCAGCTTTTAACCCGTGAGGGGATCGAGCAGAAGCGGCAGAAAAAACTCAACAGCACTCAAAACCCTGACCTTTCCCCCAGTGACCCTGCTAGCAAAGCCGCGAGACAACACCAAGGGCATGTGAAGCGCCTCCAGCCTATCGAGCAGTATCCCATTCCTCTTCCCAGTCGAGAGCCCTACGAGGGACAACCCCACTTAATACTAGGCGTCAGCTTTGCTCTGCAGCACCCCGTTACCCTAGCCGTGGTTAATCTACAGAGCAAACAATCTCTCTACTATCGCTCAACTCGACAACTGCTCAAAACTACCGATGCCAAAACCGATCAGTCTCATCTCCTCCGACGGCGCAAGACCCAGCAACAGCGCCATAGCTATGAACGCCACAAAGCCCTTAAACGAGAGCAATATGCTCCGTACCAAGAAGCCAACTTGGGCACCTACCTCAATCAAGTCTTGGCTAAACGGGTTGTAGATGTCGCCTATCAAGCCCAGGTGTCAGCGATCGTGCTACCAGAGACCAAAGGCCTAAGAGACAAGCTAGAAGCCCAGCTCCGAGCCCGAGCCGCTACCAAGATTGTCGGTTCGGTAGCCGCCCAAAAGCGCTATGCCCGCGCTGCTAGCCTGCGCTTACACCACTGGAGCTACAACCAGCTAGCGGAGCTGATCAAAAGCAAAGCTGCCAAGCTGGGCATTCCAATTGAGATTGTTCCCGCACTGGTTGCAGACAGTCCCCAAGAGATTGCCCGCAATATTGCCCTATCGGCCTACTACCGCCGTCAGGCAGCAGCAAAATAGGTTGGCCAGTACCCCTGTACCTAGAAAATAGAATATGATGAACTCTAGCGCCGCAGTTCATGCTTTCTTAAGCCGCTGAGCTGTGAAAAATGAGGGTCAGTTTGGCTGTTGCTCAACAGCTTTTCTTTCCGGCCCTGGTAGCTGTCCGCTTCCAACGAGCGCGTTCCGCGACCCTGTCAAAGAATGTACTCTGAAGCCGCCGCCCGCCTCAGCTAGCTGAGAATGGGTGGTTTGCTAGGTTAGTTGAGTGCTCTCTTCTAATGTAGCTTAGGTGCGCACCCGGCAAAGGAAGTAAAGCCTTCACCTTGTGAGGGTACAGGACCTTCTACATCCTTAGTGATGTAGGCAACTGAAGTGGTGGCTACCGAATCGCCTCCGATCAAGGAGCAACCCTCCCCCAATATTTTCTGGCAAACCTAAGCAAGGGCGAAATCTCTAGGGGGTTTGCCAAAATCCTGAAAGGCTTGCCTGAAGCGTCTTAGAGAAATATTTAGCGAGAGCTAATAGTCTTCAACCCAATCAGACTAAAGCCACAGAGAGTAGGTTCGCCAAACTTAGGTCTAGAACCCGCTCACACTAGGGATTTTGAGCTGCGGAGTCGCATCAGCCCTCCCAGCAATGGGCGGGTTGAAAGAAACTGGTTGGGAAAGGTCTGGCAGAGTTTAGCCAGGTCGCATCAGCCCTCCCAGCAATGAGCGGGTTGAAAGTCTGTATTATTGCGGGAACGTCATCTATCCGCGATGTCGTATCAGCCCTCCCAGTAATGGGCGGGTTAAGACGTATATGATCACTCCGGCAATGATGCCAAGACTCGTTAACGAAGCCGTATATGGAGGGTTGAAAGGAGCGCCTGCCTTACAACCAAGTGGATTGTGGAAATTCACTTTAAAACCACTGAAAACAGAATTCTGACAACCTATTTTCCAAAAAGGGGATCCAATATATATTGGATCCCCTTTTTTATGGGCTAGCTGCGACACCTAATTTGCGAATCGCAATTTTGCTTGTACGCTCACCAGATTTGCCCTAGAACGACATAATTGTGCGAAAAACGACACTAATCTGCGAACCGCGACATTTAACGTGCGAACGTACAGGTTTCCTGTATGGGCGATACTGGACTCGAACCAGTGACATCCTGCTTGTAAGGCAGGCGCTCTACCAACTGAGCTAATCGCCCGGGCTGCTTGTGCAGTTTTATAGTGTAGCAGAGGATAGGCAGCATTTTGATCCATTCTGCCAAGAATATCCTGGGTTGAGGGCCTCGGCGTTGGGGACAGTAAAATCCGCTATTCTGGCAACGTCTTCGACCAAGCGGCAGGTGTGAGCAATGACTGAGCAGATGCCCCTGACACCTCTAGCTCAGCGATCTATTCTCAAGCAGTTTAGACGTTACTACGCCCTGCTAGTGGTGCTGTTGGCAGGCATCAGCATACTCGGGGTGGCCTGGCACTGGAGCTTGCCCAAGGACTACGCCAATGGGGCACCTTTCGGCCAGGCGGTGCTGATTCTACTGGTGGCGGCAATCCTGATCAACCTGCTCTCGTTCTTCATTCAGGACCGTTATGTGCAGGGTCTTCTAAAGAAACCCAATATTGCTCGCGAATTTAGACTTGTGCCCTTTGGCCTGCGGTTTTACGCACAGAATCTAGCGATCGCAATCGCCTTCTCCCTAATCGGTTTCTACCCGCTGCTGCTGCTCTTTTTCTTCTTTGCCCATTACCCAATTGTGCTGTGGCTCATTCCCTACCACCTGCCCCTGGGGTTTTTGCTGGGCGGGGTGATCAGGCAGCAGCTGCGTTAGAGCATTGAAACGTTCGAAGGTTCCAATGCGGGGGGGGGTGGGCTATTTTC
>PYER01000497.1 GCA_003017855.1 filamentous cyanobacterium CCT1 | reverse complement strand
GTAGGGGCAGACGGCGTCTGCCCTAGATGGGTCTGCCCTGAAGCCGGTGGGATATCGGGGCTAAAGCGATAGCCGATGCCGTAGACATTTTCGATCCAGTCGGCGGCACCGACGTCTTTGAGCTTGCGGCGCAGGCCTTTGATGTGGGCTTTTACGCTGTCTTCCAGGGGCGGATCGTCGAAGCTCCACAGGTGCTCGACCAGATGGGCGCGGCTAAACACCCGCTCGGGGTGGCGCATAAACAGCTCTAGCAGGCTGTATTCCTTAGGGGTGAGCTTGAGGGGCGTGTCGCTGTAGGCGACCTGGCAGCTGGCCGGGTCTAGCCGCAGCGGCCCCACCGCTAGCAGCGTGTCGGGGACAACTTCGCCCCGGCGCAGCAGGGCGCGCACGCGGGCCAAAAATTCATCCAGGTTCAGGGGTTTGATGAGATGGTCGTCGGCCCCGGCATCGAGCCCGCGCACGCGTTCGGCGGGGGCATCTTTGGCGGTCATCAGCAGAATGGGGGTTTTGCAGCCCTGGTGGCGCAACCGTTCGCAGAGGGCAATGCCGTCGAGACCGGGCAGTCCGACATCGGTAATGATCAGGTCGTAGGCGGTGGCTAGGGCATAGCTTTCGGCGGTCTGGCCATCGGCGATCGCATCCACGACGTATCGCTGGCTGGTTAGACAATCGACCAGCCGATCGGCCAAAACACTGTCATCTTCGACCAGCAGAATTCTCACCGCTGCCCTGCTGCTATCGGAAAATGCTACTGCAACGCTACCGCAGTCCAATGGCTGGGGCGAGATTACTTAAATATTGTTGAGCATTGGCAGGGCAACTGTTGAGCAAGGCCAAGTCGCCCCCATGGCGAAACAACCCTCCCTAAAATTTCCCGATTCTCTCCCAGTTGACTCCCGGCATCTTCCCGACTGCTCTCTACCTTGAGATTCAAGAGCAGTCCACAGCCCTAGCACGAACAATTACCCATGCTGTTTCCCCAGGGCTGAGCAACCACACCAGGCCGCCTTCACCTATGGTCCTAAGGAACCTATGTTGATGCCACTATCCACAACCACAGTGCCGAGCCCGCCGCTGGTGCCCTTGGCCCTCCAGCGCTCGCCCCTGCCCATGCAGAATGCCGTTCACCTGGCCACCCAGGCTGACCAGAAACACCTGACGGCCGCCCTGGTGCTGGCCTTTGTCGACGACCCTATGATGCGGTGGATGTACCCCGACTCCCACCAGTACCTCACCCACTTTCCAGGTTTCGTCAGAGCCTTTGGGGGCCGCGCCTTTGAGCAACAAACTGTCTACGCTGCTAGCGGCCACGCCGGAGCTGCCTTCTGGCTACCGCCTGGGGTAGAGGTCGACGAACAAGCCCTGATCGAGCTATTTCAGCGCAGTGTATCTGAAGCTCTGCTGGGCGACTTGTTTGCGGTGCTGGAGCAAATGGACCACTACCACATCCACCAGCCCCACTGGTACCTCTCGCTCTTGGCGGTAGAACCCGTCCATCAGCGCAGAGGCTACGGCTCAGCCCTGATGCATGAGATTTTGGCTCGGTGCGATCGCAACCATCTCCCCGCCTACGTTGAATCTTCCAAGCCCGACAACATCCCCTTCTACCAGCGCCACGGCTTCGAGCTACTGGGCACCATCCAGGCCGGTACCTCACCCCCCTTATTCCCTATGCTCCGCCCGCCCCAATAACCCGCCGTCTCATCCACCCATCCACTCATCCACTCATCCACTCATCCACGTCACTCACTCATCCCCTTTCAGGAGCCCCTATGTCCCCCTCTCCCACCCAACTCCCTCACCTCTCCGATCGCCTCTTCCTGGCCGACGGCGGGGTCGAAACCACCCTCATATTTCGCGACGGGTTTGACCTGCCCCTCTTTGCTTCTTTCACGCTGCTGTCGAATGCGGCGGGCTACCAGGCGCTAGAGCGCTACTTTCGCAGCTACATTGCGATCGCCCAAACCTACCGGGTCGGCCTGGTGCTAGAGAGCGTTACCTGGCGGGCCAACCCCGACTGGGCGGCCAAACTGGGCCATTCCAGCGCCGACTTAGTTGAAATTAACCGGCAGGCAATCGCCCTACTGCAAGACCTGCGCCAGGCCCACGCCACCCTGCAAACCCCCATCGTTGTCAGCGGCTGCCTGGGGCCACGGGGTGATGGCTACGTGCCCGCCGCCGCCATGACCGCTGAGGAAGCCGCCGCCTACCACCGGCCCCAGATCGACAGCCTGCGCGAGGCCGGGGCCGATCTGATCAGCGCCATGACTATGAACTATGTTGAAGAAGCCCAGGGCATTGCCCAGGCTGCTCGGGCCGCTGGCATACCAGCGGTAATTTCGTTCACGGTAGAAACCGATGGCCACCTGCCCACAGG
>PYER01000496.1 GCA_003017855.1 filamentous cyanobacterium CCT1 | reverse complement strand
GTGCCGCGCGTATTGGCTTGCTTCATGACGGCCCTACTTGACAACAAGCCAATGCAATTGGTGGACGGTGGACAGGCAAGACGCACAATCGTTTCTATTCACGAAGCAGTAGATGCCATCTGTTTGATGCTTGAAAAGCCAGAAAAATCTCAAAATCAGATCTTTCATATTGGCAATCCCTATAACGAGGTGACGGTAGCCGAACTGGCTGAATTAATGCGCCAGACCTACGCCAAAATCACTGGTGATTCTTCCTTTAAAGATCATCCAATCATCAGCACGAGCGCTCAGGAATTTTATGGTGAGGGATACGAGGATTGCGATCGCCGCATGCCTAACATTAGTAAAGCCAAGCACTTACTTGGCTGGGATCCTAAAATTTCCTTGCCAGATGTCTTATTTGAAACTATGTCGTACTATCATGAAAAGTATGCCAAATCACTTTCTAAGGCAAGTTGCTGATTTGATTTTAATGACGGGGTACCAGCGAGTCGTAGGGCCTATAACTTAGCCGGGGCTGTCTCAATGACTGTTGCTTCGCTATAACTGGCCAAGCCTCTACGAAATTCCTCAAGATAGCTACTGCCGCTGTATCTGTATCTGCGTCTGTACAACCAGCAAATTCTCAGGAATTTGCTGGTTGTTTCAGTTGGTGAGCCCTTTTAGGATGATTCCCATCCTAAAAGGATGTTTAATAAATCGGTGACTGAGTAGAAAAGCTGACTCAGCATACGCTGACTGTACTAACCATCAGCCACCGAGTGAGTTTAATTGTCAATAGCCAAAGCGTCAAATCGCCACGATGATTGAGGCGATCGCTTTGATTAGCTGGATTCACCGTCGTAGTCTAATTTATGGGCGCGACTTTCCGGCGAAACAAATTTTCGAGTTTCAATCAAGTCTCCTAGCTGGTTTATTTTTGTTCCACATAAGTATTCCCATTCCAATCGTTTCTTGTTCCCGCCGATACTAATCACGTATTTAGAAATTATCTTCAACTCTGTATCCAAAGACGCTACGTAGAAAGAGGAATTATAGGCAAGTAGTGGCATGTCATGATAGCTACTCGCGTAGAATCTGTAGAGATCAACTAAAGAAGCATGTTTATAATGCTTTCCTTGAAATAAGGTTCTGGGCTGAAAATCTGATGCTTCGTCAGCCATTTCTATAACGTCTTCTTCTGTCATACCTGGTGCACGACCAAAGCCAAGACTCATAATGTGATTAGGCTTTATGTAAAAATATTCCTCAGCTTGGCGTATTTTTTCATCAACTACGCCATCTTCAGGATTAGTGTAGACTGCTATTAAAGCTTCGTACTCCGCTTGAATAAAATTTCGGATAAACGCGATCGCAGTGTCCATAGGAATCCCACTCGTTACTCTCGTTATTCAATAGCGGTTGAATTATGTCATTCAGCCGCTAATATCCAGTAGTCAGGGCCGATGCGAGTCGTTCGTTGCCTATCGGCCTTACCTTGAGGCAGTGTCTGTACTACCCCAGCTGGAATCCTAGCTCTCCAGGTATAAACTACACCCGTCACGCGCATTAAATCTTCGCTAACATCACCAGCCTCAATTTTCTGCTTTATATCATTCTCCAGGGCTTCTGCAGATTCTTTTGGGAACCAATCCTGCTGGGCGATCTTGGCTAATATCTGACTATCTAGAAGGTTGCCAAAGGTTACCTGCACGGTCATGTCAAACCGGACATGATCCACCTCAACGCCATTTGCCTCGGCAAAGAGTTCGATTGACTGTCCAATTGTTCTCTCTGCATCTCTCATGACATTTTTGTTGTAATGATCGCTAGTTGTTGCTAGATTTTGACCATCAGCATATCCCGAGCCTCCGAATTCATTGGCAATTAAATGAGCCCTGTTGAAGCCTTGATTTTTAGTGAACCAAGGCGAATCTTGAGTGACACCACGGCCCGACATCATTTGCAGGCCTAAACCCTCAACGGTATGGGTCAACTCGCCCTGATTAATCCTTATGTCAAAGGTTTGACCGGCTTCGGTGTGATACCGAATGCCATCGGCTGTTTCAGTGATATTTATGGGCTTGAAGCGGCTGTGGTCTGGGATCCTTTCGGTTGGTAGATCGAAACGACCATAGGGGTTGATGTTGACGTCATAGGCAATTTGATTCAGTTTTTCTTTTAGCTTTTGCTTGTAGTCGTCGCCGACGTCGCTATTCGAGTCGACGGTGCTGAGGCCAGTACTCTTGAGGCTGGTTGCGGCAGGGTCGCCCAGCCTTCTGAGGAAGTTCTGCCTGACATTGTGCTCAGCGCCTCTGGTGACAAACGCATAGTCGTAGAACGCGCCGGTGTTGGCTCTACGTTCACCGGGGCTAGCAATAAAGTACGGCAATAGCTCCTGAT